>CAZVRB010000225.1:0-1511 GCA_964629365.1 uncultured Leptospiraceae bacterium | reverse complement strand
GAATCCCCCCTCGTCGCTTGGTTCAAGAACGATCTGGATTTTCATGATATACCTCTATGCCAAGTTCTTTTTTCGCGTTTTCCAGCAATGTGGTTTTACCTCCACGCCTGGAAAGAGCAATGTCATATTCTTTAATTATATCGTAAGAATCTGTATTGTTATCAGTTTTTTCAGGTTGCTTTGCCATTTTATATATCCCGTTTAGTCCTCAATTTCTATAGTGAGGAAAATTATATACATGTCAACAAGTATCTTTTCTATCTATACGAAAAGTCGTTGACCCCCACCCGAATATACGGTACAAGTTGCAACTACCGACAAATAAACCGGAGAAAATCCATGATGAAACGAATATTACCTGTACTCACGATACTTGCCATTGGCATACCTCTTTACGCGGAAACCAGTTCCTGGGTTGATTCGGTAATCTCACAGCTTCCCTCGTGGACACGGGAACCTTACTTCGCCCTTAATGCCTGGCAGTGGATAGGTCTGGGTGGAGCCATCCTGGCGGGTTTCATAATACGAAAATTTGTAAGCCTTCTCATGAAAGCGGCCCACCGGTTTGCAAGCAGCAGAAGTAAAACCAGGTGGGACGATCTAATCATAGAGGCATTCACCGGCCCAACCGGAACGCTGGCAGCGCTGGGTGTCTGGTACGTGAGTATCCGTATACTGGATTTTGGCAAGAATACCACCGACATCCTGACAACCCTGCTGCAGGTAATATTGAGCATTTCACTTATCATTTTATTTTACCGCCTGACTAATGTACTCATGGTATTTCTCACTAATATCAGCAGTCGCACCGATACCGACCTTGATGATCAGATTATGCCCATCGTGGAAAAGACACTGAAGATACTTGTGGTCACCCTGGGTTCACTGGTGGCCCTGCAGAACCTGGGTATCAACGTGGTGTCCGCACTTGCTGGCCTTGGCCTTGGCGGCCTGGCTTTTGCACTGGCTGCCCGTGATACCGCCGCCAACATGTTCGGCTCATTCACTATATTCATGGATCAGCCCTTCAAGATGGGCGACTGGGTAAGGATCAACGACACCCACGAGGGTATCATCGAGTCTATAGGGCTCAGGACAACCCGCATACGCACTTTCAAGAAAACCGAGATATCTCTTCCCAATTCGGTGGTGGCCAACACCTCCATAGAGAATATCAGCCGAAGACCCTACCGCCGTGTATATACCACCATCGGTATCACCTACGGCAGCCCTGCTGAAAAGATAGAGCAACTGGTTGAACAGATACGTGATATTATCCGCAATAATAATCACGCGGTGGAAGAGGGGATGCAGGTAAGCTTCGTTGACTATGCCGCCTCAAGCCTCAATATCATGGTGTATTTCTTTGTGAACGTGAACGACTGGACGCAGGAACTGCAGGCGAAGCAGCAGGTCTACCTGTCCATCATGAAGGCGGTTGAAAACCTGGGCCTGGAATTTGCCTTCCCCACACAGACCATTCACCTGGAGAGTATGCCCGGCAGGGAGTA
>CAZVRB010000224.1:0-1621 GCA_964629365.1 uncultured Leptospiraceae bacterium | reverse complement strand
TGACACCTTACTGTTTATTATCACGTTCACGTATTTCACGTACCATCCTAAGATGCATTTCCTCGTCGATAGGATAGAAATACAGGAGTACAGAACCGATGAGTATGCTGACTGCAGGGACTATGGTCATAAGCAAAAAGATCCCATGTCGAGCAGTCACGTCCTGCGCCACGTTGGGGACGTAGCCGGACAGATCAAGGCCCATGCCTGTAACCAGCCCGGCCAGTGCCGCGGAGGAATTGAAAAAGAGTATAAAAAACCCGTAGAGCATACCCTCCCGCCGAACACCGGTTTTCCACTGCATGTACTCAACCGTATCCGGCATGAGTGACCAGGGGAAGAGGAATATGCCGGATATGCCCACGCCGGAAAGTACCAGTATCACCAGTGTTAACGCTATTCCCTGTATGCCTGCAAAGAAGCTTGTCATGAGCACCAGGAAGAAAAATACCGCCGCTGAAAGAAAGGCGTTCTTCTTTCCCCATTTTTCGGCTATTGCGATGAAAAGGGGGATGGCCAGGCCGGCTGTGGCAAAGAGTGCAACGAAGGCAACAGCAATGAGATGCTCGGCGTTCAGCACGTACTTGAAGTAGTAGTTTACCGTGGCGGCAAGGGTGTTCAGGGCCATGTAAAAAAAGAGGCTTGAACTGGCGATGAGAAGAAATGGGCCGTTTCTGCGTATAAGGGCGAAGTCTTTAAATCCGGCAACCGGGCCCAGGCCGGTTTTCACAATGCGTTTCTCGCTTGTTGAACTGAATGTAATTAACAAAATTATTATAACAAGTATGCCGTAGAGCAGGGATGTCACCCTGAAACCAACCGCCTCGTTCTCAAACAAAGATGCAAGGGGACGGGTTGCACCAGCCGCTACCAATGAGCCCATAAGCGCGAATCCCATTCGCCAGGCCGAGACAAGTGAACGTTCATGGCTGTCATGGCTGATAACGGAAGCAAGGGAGGTATAGGGGATGGCAGTAAAGCTGAATGCCGCAAGGAAGAGTATACTGGATATGAAGGCATACACCAGCCTGTAGTCTGTAAGTATGCCTGCCGGGGCAAAGACAAGAAAGAAGAACAGTCCAAGTGGAACTGCGGTAAACAGTATAAAGGGGCGTTTCTTCCCCCATCGTGTTTCGGTTTTATCTGAAAGTATGCCAACGATGGGGTTCATCATTGCCTGCAGCAGCCTCGATACAAGTATGATGGTTCCGGCAATGGCTGATGGTATGAGAAAGACATCGGTATAATAATACAGCAGGTAAAAGATGACACTGTTGATCACCAGCTCAATAGCGAAATCACCGGAGCCGTAACCCATCATCTGCGCGGTAGTCAACCTGTTGTCTTTCTTGTTTTTCATATGGCTTAATTTAAAAATTAACTTAACAGTACTTCACGCGGAGGCGCGGAGAGCGCGGAGAGATATTCAATTAAGGAACGTTTCTCTTTCCAGTATGGCAACCAATAATTGTTGGTTTTTTCAAGGGAATTATTATAACAGGCTGAGAAATACGTATAATAATTCCCAAAAGGCATATATATCCTCTTATTTTAAAAATTCGAATGGATTGAGCTTATTGTTTACATGACGAGACATTAATACAGAAATCCACTCTCCGCG
>CAZVRB010000223.1:0-1631 GCA_964629365.1 uncultured Leptospiraceae bacterium | reverse complement strand
TGACGAAATGATATTATATTACTCAACTCTCCGCGTTCCCCGCGCCTCCGCGTGAGAAAATATACCATAGTTTTTATTTTGACTTATTATCAGTCATAAAGTATGCTGAAGCATTATTCATGGAGGTGTTGCAATGATAAATACAAAACACATTCCGGTAACGTTCATCCATGTTCTCATAGTAATCATACTATCAATATTCTTAACAACCTGCGGTAATGACATTACCAGTTTTGAAAACCCGCCAAAAGCCGAAAGAACCATCGTCATTGCCGAGATGATGCATGAAACCAACTCATTTTCACAGGTGATAACCACAAGACGCAGTTTCGAGGCTGACAGCCTGGTATACGGAAATGACATCATCCCCTACGTGGTAGAAGAAGACAAGCAGCTTGGCGGATTTCTGCAGGCCGTGAAAGATTTTGGTGAAGATAAGGTCCGGGTCATCCCCGTTCTTAAGGCTACGTCCATGTCTGGAGGGCCTGTAGATTCAGGCTTTTACCGCCACATGAAAAAGACCATCATTGACGGTATTGTTAAAGCAGGAAAAATCGATGGTATATACATTTCCCTGCATGGCACCATGGGTGTTGAAGGCATGCGTGACCCCGAAGGTGACCTGCTTGAAGCTATTCGGAATAGTATCGGCAATGATATCCCTATCGGTATCAGTCATGATCTGCACGCAAACCTCACGAAAAAAAGGATGCGTCATGCTACATTCCTGGTCGGCTACAAGACCAATCCACATCGTGATCATTTCGAGACAGGTTACCATTCAGGTAAGATCCTTGTGAATACGGTTCTTGGTAAAGTTAATCCAGTCATGGAATGGAACAAGATGCGTCTGCTGAAAGGAGGCGGGATGAACGTTGATTTTCTTTCACCCATGCGTCAGATCTTCGGCTGGATGGAAGACATGGAAGAGGATGATGATGAAGTACTGTGCCTGTCCAACTTCATGGTGCATATATTCATAGATGACCCCGAGCTTGGCTGGAGCACCGTTGCCGTTACCGACGGGAACCGTGAAAAAGCCAGAAAACTTGCCGATGAACTGGCTGATAAGAACTGGGCGGTACGTGACGTGAAGCACCCCGAAGGCACACCTGCCGAAGAAGCTGTAGCCATCGCCAAAGACAAGAGTTTTCTGAGAAATTTAGGAACGGTTGTGTTCTGCGATGCGTCAGATGCGGTTGGTGCAGGCTCCCCCGGCGGGAATACCTGGATACTGAAGGCCCTGCTTGAAAAAGGCCCAGAACTGGTATCATACGTGCCGTTACGTGACGGTGTTGCTGCACGCAAAGCGTATAAGAAAGATATAGGTGAGGACATAACATTGACAGTTGGGGGCAGGCTTGACCCTGTATATAACCGGCCCCTTGAATACAGCGGTACCGTTGTAAAGAAGCTGGACATCAAGCGGCTTGGTAAGGTTGCCATCGTGAAACATAAAGGTATTCTCCTGATCCTGACTGAGCTTGCTGACTCGTATCCAAAACCCTCTGATTTTACCGAGCTGGGCCTGAGCCTTTGGAAGGCAGATGTGACGGTGGTGAAGAACCTGTTTCCATTCAGGTACAACTACATCTTATATAACAGGAAAACAGTAAACGTGATCACACCGG
>CAZVRB010000222.1:0-1648 GCA_964629365.1 uncultured Leptospiraceae bacterium | reverse complement strand
TCACCCTCGAGTTACTTCGAAATAGTGACCGTGGTGGAACTTCTGACACCGAAGGGAAGAAAATGGATACGCTTTGCCCTGCCGGAAAGCTGGGGCCAATATTACGTTCCCCGCTGCAGGCGCTTTAATTGTAAAGATTCAGCCCATGCGATAGTACACAACGAACTGGAAAAGCTTGATACCTTTCTTAAAAACGAGATAGGTGAAGAATAAAATATACAGATGGATTATTCATGATGATGCAGAATATTGTACAACTGTTACAAAAGCAATTATACATACTATTATTCATTTTTATTACAACAGGATTATCTATGACAGCAGCACAGGCTGAAAATACCCAAAAAGCCCTCTACATTGAAGAGCAGACCACTGGCTCCATGCAGGGGCGCCCATTCGATTTTACCAAGAAAAGCTATTACGCCGGTGATTACGTGTACATCAATGACGGTTCGCAGCCCTACCGGGTGCTGTGTGACCTGAAAAAAAAGAAGGTCTATCTTATCAACGCCCACGCGAAGCAGTATACCGAACTCACCCTGTCCCGTTTCGTTGAGCTTTCCCGGCAGGGAACCGGCAACCTGTCAGATAGTCAGATGCAAGTCCGTGAAACCGGCGAAAAGAAAGAGGTGGCGGGATATAACTGCGTGCAGGTGGTGATGATGATACCTCCCATGGGAATAAAGACAACCATGTGGGTGCCTGAAAAAATTGACGTCCCCATGAAACAATACTTCTCCTTTGCCGACCGCACCGGCCTGGGGGGCCAGGTACAGGGAATCAACCCCATATTAAAGAAGTACAAAAGCTACCCGGTACAGAGCAGAACAGTGCCGGTGGGAGCAGTAGGCGTGGGAAACATCATCAACGTGAAGGTACAGAAGATAGAGTATACAGACGTAGATTCCGGCATATTCAGTGTACCCGCGGGGTATACAGAGGTGCAGATGCAATCTGAATGATATCACAGGCCAAACATAAACGCGTACATGTTACCACAGGTTCACGAAAGGAGCAGTTGAAAGCTGTATTACAGGAAATGAGTGACTACTTTGATAGTATGAAAGCAGACGGGATGGCCGGTTCAGTTGAAAAGGACACCTTCATTCTTGTTCTTGACGAGCTGCTTGAAAACGCGCGTACACACGGAAACAATGAAGACCCGTTGAAGATGATAGACATTATAATAGAATTTGAAGCTGAATACGTGAATGTTACTGTCAAAGACGAGGGTGAGGGTGTCGATCCGGACTGTCTGCCCGATCCCCTGTCACCCGAATGCAGACTAAAGCGGGGAGGAAGGGGACTTTATATTATCAATCACATGGCAGAATTGATGTATAACGGGAAGGGTGGAGTTACTGCCTGCGTGACATGATTGAGAAGAGAAGTCTTTAAGCGTATTTAATAAGAGCATTATAAAAATAAATACCAGCAATATTAAAGAATGAGTTTGATGTATGAGGGATAATCGTATGAAGAGCTTGAACATTCGTTCAACAATAGCAGTACTTTTAACAGCATTCTGTTTCGCAATGATCATCAGTTGTAATGGTGGAGGAGGAAGCGATCCCGGTTCTAACGAACCACCCGTCGAACCGCCGCCTCCCGAACCTACTGTTGTAGAAGATCCAGCCTTTTCGCATAA
>CAZVRB010000221.1:0-1727 GCA_964629365.1 uncultured Leptospiraceae bacterium | reverse complement strand
GATGCGTATCACAATGGTATTTTCCTCCGCATTGACAGCCCGCCAGGCATGGAAGATTACGGTGGCGGGCCCATAAATAATTCTTCACATCGAAACGCATATTATCATCTCTATAATCTCGTGACTGAACTTGAATCTTCATCCTTTTACATGGGGTATCATCTTTCCCTGGCTTTCGCTACGGGAAACTGTAGAAGCGTATTCTGTCATGACGAGGAGAACTGTATTGCCATGAAGCGCGGTTTCAGCTGCCGGCATCCATTCATGGGGAGGCCATCGCTCCATGCCGCGGGGATCAACAGTGAAGAGATGGCAGTATCCCTGAACTGGGAACTACCTCCCGGTAGACCACTACTGGCAGGACTGGTGATGATTGTCTGAATTCTCTAATTAACGAGAGGTGTGATGGGAAAATCAGCCTTGAAGACTATCGATTCTGACGAAACCGGGGATATTACACTGCTGACTAACCTGGCACTGCAATTCGGTGCGCATGATGCAACTGTACTGACTCAGGATGACATCCTCATAGACCCGAGGGTAAGGTTGAAATGCCTGGTTCCCAAATGCCACATGTCCGGTATGTGTGCGCATTGTCCACCATACGGTTCGTCCAATGACTCCGTCAGGGTCATGCTGAAACGTGTCAGTCATGGAATCTTCTTCATGGTTCGTGTTAAAAGCAACATCATTGCAAACAGCCAGCTGGCAGCCTCAATCAAAAACGGGGTTCTGGATAATGACGGCATGACAATCAACATTGGCGCATATTATCTCACGGTTATTACTATCGCACGAATACTGCGTGACAGGGCCCGGGGTATGGGCTTCAGCCCCGTTATTGCCTTTGCCGCCGGTGACTGCAGGGACATCCTCTGTTCCCTGCAATTCTTATGCAGGCGAACAATGTACGAAGAACCCTGTCGTGTACCAGAACTCAGCTTTCCTTCAATGGAATCCCGGGGTATGAATGTCTATACAATGGCCGCAAAGGCTGGCTGGAATATCTATCCCATCGGAGGGCGACTGCTGCAGTCAGATGTTCCCCATGGTTCACTCATGGGCCTGGTTCTTATGGGCGAACAGAAAAAGAAAGTGCCGGTTAAAACATCAGAAGTTGCAGCCGGGGGTAGGTCTGCTGCAAGCACAAATTCACATTTTGCAAATTTTATAAAGGTCATCAAGAGGGAAAAAGATCGTTTTACAGCCATGAAACAATATAACATGACAACACACCAGCTACGCGCCGTTTTCCGGGAAAAACGCATGTGGTTCAGGGTATTGAAGAATTTACGGGAAATACAGGGTTCCTGGTCCGGCGCACTGGGGCTCATGATGAAAATTTTCGAGGGCCGGCCACGGTAGTGACTTCAATGATTGCTTTTAACATCATAACTACATCAGCTTACCTATCTTACCAGTTCTCCTTGTACGACAACACCGCCTGTCTGGAAGTGTACACTGGAGTGAATGACAAATCTCTTCTAATTTTGTCAGCATTCATGGAGAGGGGGTACCTTATATAGTCGAGCTGGGCCCTGCCAAATTTCAGAACCCTGAGCCGGTAGAGGGCTTCAACGAGATTATAGATAAGCCACGCAAGCAGCTGCACGAACGGTTTACCCAGGAGGCTGGCAAGTTCAGAGTAGCGCAAGCCCTCGTCCGCTGCAAGATTATATGCGCCTGACCTGTTTGACAGGGCAGCAAGGTAGAATGCATTCGCCGCA
>CAZVRB010000220.1:0-1788 GCA_964629365.1 uncultured Leptospiraceae bacterium | reverse complement strand
GATATACAAGCTGCGGCCGGAGGTGAACGCCGTGGTGCATACACACCAGATGAACGCATCAACCGTTGCCGCGGCACGTGAAGACGTTCCCACTGTTGACAAAGAAACAGAAGCATTGATCGGGCCGTCGGTGCGGGTGGCAGATTACGCCCTGCCTGGCACATCAAAACTGGCAAAGAAAACTGCTGAATGCCTTACTGACCGTAATGCTGCCCTTATGGCAAATCACGGGGCGGTATGCGTGGGCCCTGACATGGATACCGCCTTCACCATCTCAACCATACTCGAAAGGATGTGCGAACAGTACATACAATCCCGGTACATGATGATGGCACACGACAGCGGTCCCTTTGACATAACACGTATGCACAGGTATTACCTGGCACAATTTGGGAGAGGTGCGTAATGAATACTGATAATGCAAGAAAATATGTATCCGAATGGTCACCCCTCATGTACGAGAAGGGTATAATTAAAGAAGATATCGGCAGTATCAGTGCACGCACAGGTGAAGTGATGGTAATTACACCCGACGGATGCAGTTTCAAGAAATGCAAACCCGAAGACCTTGCGGTTGTTCGAATCGATTCGGGAGAAGTGATAGGACAGGTAAAACCGGCAGCCGACTACCGGCTGCATGCCGCCCTGTACAGAAAGAAAAAGTGCAACGCGGTTATTCATACCAATCTCCCCAACATCACCACCGCCTCAAAGGCTGGTAATACGGTGTACCCCATGCTGGATGACATGGCCCAGATTGTGGGCACTTCGGCGAAGGTGGCAGATTACTCGTACTATCCCAGCGACACCCAGATAAAAAATATTCTGAAGGCATTGCACTGGCGAAGCGGTGTGCTGCTGTCCGGCCAGGGTGCACTCTGTTGCGGCAACGACATCGATGACGCCTATGCCGTATGCCAGGTGCTTGAGAAGGGATGCAAGAGTTTCATCGAGACTGCCTTTCTTGGCGGGGGGCATACCATCAATAAGATTGAAACTGCCCTCATGCGGTTTGTTTACGTGATGAAATATTCGAAGGCTTCTTCTACTAACAGATAGATTTGACAATTCTGGCTGTCATCTTTTCATGCAGCGGCAGGTATGTGACACCTCTGGCACGGGCAACAGTTTTTACTACCCTGCTGTATTCGGTGGCCCGTTCATACGCATCATTCCCGGGCTCCTCCCCGATGGGGGGCAGTGACAACAGTGCGATGAGGAGGTACTTGTTCATGGATAGCTCCTCTGGTTTCTTGGAGACTTAACAGTGTCTCACACAGAGACACTGAGGCACGGAGGACACGGAGAGATGGGTTGTTTTATATTGAGTATCGCACACCCAGGCGTATGGATGTTTTGGGGGCGGCAAACAGGTATTTCTGTTTATGTGAAAAACTCCCACCACCCCCGTCCTTTACTTCAACACTAACATCTCTTTCTCTTCTGAATTCGTGATATATCATTTCAATTGCAACAGAGACATTTCGAAAAATTTTCGTATTAATACCAACAAGTGCGACAGCACCTATACCAGCAACATCAAATTCATTTTCATCACTATAATCCAATGCACTCATATATCCTTCACCTTCTCTACCGATCATTACTATATTGTAACATGCGCCGGTTCCCATATATATATTATGCATACCACGATTTATCGGTATGCTAATACCCAGTATAAATGGTACAGCGATATATTCGTAAGAATGGTTGATTGCATAGTATTCAGCTCCAGAAACATCAGCCTCGCTTTTCACATCATCTATAGACACCATATATTCTACA
>CAZVRB010000219.1:0-1788 GCA_964629365.1 uncultured Leptospiraceae bacterium | reverse complement strand
GTATAATGGTATCGCGGTACTGATGAGTAAATGATTTTCAATAAAAGTTGTTGAATAAAATACCATATTCGAATATCTATTCTCCTGTCGAAAAAAATCGATTAAAGAATCACTCTTAAAATAAATGAAAATACTGTATCCCCGGGTAGAGAAAACAGGGATAATTTAAGATCAGGACAGGTATATGAAAAAGAATACTTTTGCTCTGGATGGCTGGAAACTCTTATTACTGTTAACCGTGGGTGCCGTTCTGTTTCGTCTCTTTACCCTTGAGATAATCGAAGACTCGGGTGATGGAATGTTCTACTGGCAGGCCATACAAAAGCTGTACTACGGCCTTGCCTACGGCACATTGAACCACTGGACAACCCGGTTCGGACTTATCCTGCCCGAGCTTGCACTGGTATCCATTCTCGGAACCCATCCCCTTGTATACTACGTGCTCCCTTTTGTGCTCTCTGTTTTACAGGTAGTATTAGTATATGCCCTCGGACGGGAAGTACACGGAAAAGAAGCGGGTATCCTTTCTGCCGCCTTTTTGCTGTTATATCCCGAGATGGTACGGGCATCCAGTCAGCTCCTTCCGGGGGTGTTTTCAGGCACCTTTCTGCTTCTTGTTGTATACTGCCTTGTTTATTTTTACCGTTCAGGGGGAAAGAAGATTCTGTGGTTGCTTGCCGGAGTGGTGCTGATGTTCATGGCCTATGAAACCAAGATAACCAATCTTTTCTTTCTGCCTGGTGTGCTGCTGGCACTCTGGCTGGTGCGAAAAAAATTGAGAGACCCGTTGTTATTCGGCACTTTGCTTTTCGGACTCTTTATCGTGGAATGCCTTGTGTATTATCATTTTACCGGCGACTTCATGGCACGGGCCCATGCCATTACCGGCCATCATCTTGATCACGGACAGTTGAAACCCGTCTCCTTTTTCTATCTGTTTTTCCGATGGATACGACCAGGTCCCCATTTTATACTGGTGCTGCTTCTAACCCTTGCGGGATCCTATACCATGCTGAAGGGCCGCAGTACAGGTAAGATTCACATGGTAGTATTGCCGGTCTTAAGTTTTATCTTTTTTCTGACATTTACCATTAAAAGTGTTTCCCCTCTTATACCCGCAACCACCTTTCAGATCCGTTACTGGAACGTGGCATTACCGTTGATGATGCTGGTGTCGTCATTATGTATTGTTCAATCCATCTGGATGCAAAAATACAGGGATAAGATGATACTGGTATTCAGGGGAACAGTTGTAATATTGCTGCTGGTATACGGATTTATATATCATCAGAATCTATACCATCATCCCGTGTGCCATGTGAAGAACGTGTATGCGAAAACTAATGAGGCTTTTTTTGGAGATATACCCGTGCTTGCAAAAAAGAAGACCACGGGGATAGTGCTGCACATGCAGAAAATCCAGAAAAACCGTGAAGAAGGGATGACCCTTGAGCAGGCGGTCACCCGTACCGGCATGACCATGCAGAAATACAGGTCATTCAAACATGACGTAAACAGGGTGCGAAAAGTTAAACGTCTGCTTGAAGGATGTTTTGTGAACCTTGATCGCCTTGATGATACCGCCATGCAGATGTACCCGGATTTGCTGGAATATAGAATTGTGCAAGTGGATGGCAGAAAAATTGTCAACATGGGGTTAAAAAATGATGATACTGACAACATTCGAAATAAACTTTTACAACCGGGGCAACCGGTATACCTTCTACACAGGCGGCCTGTAGACCTGGAGAAAGTGTCTGTTACCACATACATGGAGTATATTAAGGC
>CAZVRB010000218.1:0-1848 GCA_964629365.1 uncultured Leptospiraceae bacterium | reverse complement strand
CCTCGGTTGCTCAGAATGGTAAAGCCGGGATAGCTCTTTTCGGCTCACAGACAGAACAGGATGAATGGGACGAAAACGATGACGGATTTACCGACAGGAGCAGGGCCCTGCTGAAAAATTTTGGGGGTAGTGGTTATCTGAAATTGGTGAAGGACATGGAATTATCGTATAACCTGATATCAACGTTCGAAGACAGAAAGGGTGGGAACAGGCTTGATAGTGAACCTTTTGACGCTGATGTCAGGGAGCAGGCCAGGACAAACAGGATAAATGGGGACGTTCGGCTTGACCATGATATGTCGGCCTTGTTCAACTACAGCATATTCGCGGCATTCGCAAGGACTAAGCGTGAAACATATTATGGACCAGCTGAAAGCCCGGATGATGATACCGAGGATGAAGACCTGGACATGTATGGAAGAACCGAAAATCCCTTTTATATCACCGGGGTTAAAGGAGTTGTTACGCCTGTGAAAGGGCACATATTGTCAATTGGCTGCGAGTATAGTCGTGATGCCCTTAAAGACGAAAACCCCAGCATACCAGACAGGGTGATAGATGAAGTATACCATACCAGTGGGCTTTTCGCGCAATATGACCTTACATGGTCACTTCTCAACGTTATTGCCGGCATCCGTGCGGATAAACACAGTGAAGTGGACACGTGGCAGTTCAGTCCGCGAACCAGTGCTATCGTAAACGTATCGGATCACCTGCGTGTTCGCGGTACGGTTGCCACAGGTTTCAAAGCGCCGCAGATATTTGATGAAGACTTTCATATTGATGTGACACTGGGAGGTGGCGGTTCGAAAAACCAGGTTATCGTTAACGCGGATGATATCGACGTGGAGCGTTCAATATCCTATTCAGGTGATATCAGCGGTGATATCATGCTGGGCTCATTGATGCTTGAAGCTGTTCTTGGCGGCTTCTATACCGAGATCCGTGATAAACTTGAAGTTGACTACGGGGCACCCTCGTACTCTGATGCCAATAATGATTATTATGTGCGTGATAATGTTTCCGGTATATCCAGGGTCATTGGTGGTAACGCGGAGTTTTCACTTATTTATGGAAAACACGTTTCATTTTCTTCCGGGATTACCTGGATACCCACCGCAAAACTGCCTGAAACGCAAACCTACGCCAATATAGAAACAAAAGACTTGCTGCGGGTTCCCGAGTACACCGGTTTTGCCATGCTGAAACTTATGTACGATGCCTTCAGTGCGTCTATAAGCAGCCAGATTATCGGCAGCCAGAAGGTTGAGCATGATGTGGGGCTTGCCAGTAATAAGCTTGAAGAAACAGGAACCTTTGTTGTGTTGAACACCAGGCTTGAATACGCCTGGCAGGTTGACAATAACAGAACACTGGTTGTGTTCGGTGGAGTAGATAATATTACCGACCAGTTTCAGGATGACCTTGATGAAGGTGATGAACGTGATGCCGGGTACATATACGGTCCGGTAAAACCACGGACATATTACCTTGGGTGTGAAATGTCGTTCTAAATTGCTGTAAAACCGGCAACAACCTCATCAAATGGTATTTACATGTGAACCTGGTGGCGGAATATATTCATATTCCGTTGCCGGGTTTTTACTTACCCTCCTGTGTATTGGCCACTTAAAATCATAAAAATATTATTGCTTTCCCATGAATTCCTTTCCAAAATGATCACCAATCAATTACTGGTTATACCACATAACGTGAAAGGATTGCCTGATGGGAAAAACCCCCCTGTTGTTTGAAAAGTATCCACAACTTAATGGGAAGATCCCCTTTTGCCGGCTGGGTGAATATCCAAGCAGGGTGCACAGGCTGAATGCAGTAAGCAAGAGGACC
>CAZVRB010000217.1:0-1865 GCA_964629365.1 uncultured Leptospiraceae bacterium | reverse complement strand
TAGGTTAAACTCCGCACCAATGAATTTATAGCTCACCAATGCCGCAAGATTCAATGTACCACCAGGTCCTGTACCGAAATCTCCTGTTTCACTTCCATGATACACATAACCCCACAACACCTGCCCTGCTCCAAGTGCGCCACGCAGCTCAAGACCAAGGTCTGAGTCATTCACCTCTGCCTGTGACGGTGCTGCCATAGCAAATGATACTGCCACGGCTAAAAGCAGCACCATCAATATTTTTCCGGTTTTCTTCATGCAATCCCCCTGTGGTTATTCTTCATATTCACGATTACGTTTCACATATGGAATACTTTACAGTATTTCATATGTCAACATAATTATGTACACCTTTAATAGTATGTTTAGGTCTATATGGTGCAAAAAAATATGATCTTAACATGGTAATGAAATTTTTTAACCTTCATCCTCTTCATCGTCAACCGGGTAATGGGTATCGGCACATTCATCACATATTCCATGTGTAAATGTTGCGTCGGAGTGTTCACGTATGTATTTTTCCAGATTGTTCCAGTATCCCCTGTCATCACGTATCTTTTTACATACTGAGCAAATAGGTATGAGGCCCCGCAGTATCTTTATATCGGTAACATACTTTTCTATTATTTTTTCATAAAGGTATATGAAAACCGCACCAACTGTCATTACAACCACAAGAAAAAAACAGGTTTTATTATCATAGGGTATCTTGATCAGGCCGAATTGTGTAATGATAATTGATGTTATTATGATAAGAAAATGTATGGCAAACCATATAAGTCCTTCCCTGCTGCCCTTGAAAAAAAAATACACTATTGGAAAGATGATCAGCCAGAAGATTCCGGTATCGAATAATCCCCCGGTTATAAATAGATATGGGGTGAGCAGCAGAAAAATCAGCAGTATAAATGTGCTGGGAAAGGTGGTATTCTTCCTGCTGAAGAGAAGATGAAGATTTATTGTCATGAACAACAGACTTGTTACTATTTCAAGAACACCAACGATGAAATAATTATAAAATACATTATATAGTCCGTACGCCAGAAGTGTTACAAGTGCTACTATATTTACCAGGAGTACAGTGTAATACTTTATCTTGTTGAAATAATAGTATTTTGGTATTGTCACAGATGTTGAATTATTTTCCATAATTAAAGTGTATGACATACACAGGGGGCTTTCAAGATATATTTAATTTAAATTCAGTGAAGAGTGAGAAGTGAAGTGTGAGAGGTATTCCCGTTCAACAGTGTCCCTGCTTCTTTCTCTCCCGTGAGCGGGTAGAAACAACCTGCATCCGGTATCCAGCAATGTCTTCCAGCTTTGTATCATTGCCGGTACGTCATTTGCAAAGGGTGGAAATATTTTACCCGGGAATATACCGAACATGGCATCCCCAACTATTGCAATTTCATTATCTACTATCACGCTTATGGAACCTGATGTATGCCCGGGTGTGGGCAGAATATACCCGTTTATTCCATATCCGGTCAGGTTATACTTATTATTTACTGTTACTTCAGCCTTTACTGGGGCATAGATGAAACGATGATGCAGCTTTCTACCTATGCTGTCTATCAGCAGCCTGCTGAACCAACTGGTTCCATCAGGCAACGGGCTGTTACCTGTTGCGAGGTATTCTGCCTCGTCTTCATGCACCAGGAGCACGGGCCTGTATTCACGAACCATCTCGGCCGAGTTCTCGGCATGGTCGAAATGCGTATGGGTTAGTATCATGAGGTTTAAGTTTTCAGCGGTGACACCCAGGCTGGGTAAATTCTTTTTTAATGCCTTCAGCCTGTTGGACTGGCCATTATCAATCAGCACGTGATTGACCCCGCTGGAAACGAGGAATGAATTGCATC
>CAZVRB010000216.1:0-1869 GCA_964629365.1 uncultured Leptospiraceae bacterium | reverse complement strand
CATATATATTACTATCGGTTATACAAGGTAAGGAGTAAATACCTTTTTCAATGTGCGCTCTCAGTGATGGATTCGAGTATAGTATCAGGTGTTTTATAGAGCATCATGTCATAATAGGTCATCAGTTTATCGCACCTGTCAGTAAAGAATCCGTCAACACCGAACTTTGAAAATATCCAGTATTGCCAGGGAGAATTGATTGTATACAGGTGAATGAGCAACCCGTTTTTATGAGCTTCTCCCACGTGCCACGGCCAGCCAAGGTAACCCACAGGTCCAAGACCTGCACATGTCTCCCGGGCATCACTGATAATATTTATCCACCCCTGCTCTTTTTCCATGTCCCTGCTTACAAGATATATCCTGGGAACTTCAGGGGCAAGTTCTTTGAGCTTTACCAGGCTTTCCAGGTCAAATGATTGAAAAATTATTCTTGCCCTGCCAAGTCCAACCGTAACAAGGTTGGAAGGCTGTTCCTGTCCTGTATCCCCCATCTCTTCTTCGTCCAAATCACCTATCCACCCCCTGTCCTGAAACAACTGAACAAGGTCTTTTTCGATACCTGGAAACTGGTCGGCTGACTTTGTTTCCACGTACAGGCCCGGCCTGTTCTCAGCTTCTTCAGCAATATCAATAATTTCATTGAGGGTAAGTATTTTCAGTCCCTCGTACATTTTATTTGCTCTTTCAGGGTAGAGCATGTTAAACCAGGTGCCGGCATCCAGTTGTTTTAATTCATCTATGGTAAAACTGCTGACTGGATCCTTCTCTCTGCCCGGAAAAACGCTGGCCACGTTGGTAGTCCTGTCAAGGACGTCGTCGTGTATGGCAACCAGGGTGCCGTCCCTTGTTCTCTGTATGTCCATTTCCAGGTAATGGGCACCCATATCCCGGGCAAGTACGTAGGCGGGCCTGGTTTCTTCCGGCGCCAGGTATGATGCGCCGCGATGTGCAATAACCAGATGATGCGGTATGCCATGAGACCTGGAAATTTGATCACCTTTTGATGGTTTACCCAAAACACCCCCCACTACAATACACAAAATGAAGCCGAGAACACATACCCCAACTCCAGCAGTTATAATTTTTAAAATTTTACCTGTCGATATCATTATATTTAATCACATCAGCACACTTATACAATTATTTGATTCAAATGCAATTTTTTTATATTACAGGCTTAGAATTTCATCTTCGGTAAGGTCTTCAACCTTGACCGGGTCGATTCCTTTCAAACGTGCTGCAAGTTCTTTCGAGGAAATCTCCGGCATGGTCTTCACGATACGGTAACCATGTGTATGAAGCCAGTTAAGAAACATCCAGGCATAACAATCACGGCACAGTTCCTGCTTCATCTCAATATACTTTTCTCCGCTGTAGGGTTCCAGGGCCTTGTGGTGGGCACATCCAATGTCTATGCAAAAAGTCCCGGACTGGTATTCCTTTTTCTGCATTACGTCACCTCGTATCATGTATAATATTACTGACAACGATTATACCATGCTGCAGCTATTATACAATTACTTTATCATGAAAAATTTTTACATTGAAGAATAGATACTAATTCAATTCTCACAAACCATTTTGCCTATCATGTACTGCGAATGGGAAACTCTATAGGAGACCACCTGGACATATCTATTGAACTTATTCCCCTTTTCCGGTTATCTTGTATACCTCTATCTCCTTAGCTTTACCCTTAACTTTAATGGGATCCATTTTCCTGCCTTTGAACTTTTTCTTTGCAGCTTTCACCATGATCTCACGGGAGGCCAGTATCATACCGGGATCCGCGTATGAACACAGCCTGGCGGCAAGGTTCACCGTATCACCAATAGAGGTGTTGTCCATCCGGTCACGGGACCCCAT
>CAZVRB010000215.1:0-1988 GCA_964629365.1 uncultured Leptospiraceae bacterium | reverse complement strand
CATCGGCGCCTCAACTACAGACATAATAGCTATATTAAAGGCCATGAAAAACGTGGGCGCACTGCACGCGGAACTTGTTATACAGTGAGGTGAGATCATGAATTTTCTTCAAAACAGCATGCCGGCTCATGCGCGAAGCATGAACAACATACAGTCTTCCAGGTCAAGCATTGATTCAGTATTGCGTCGAAGCGAGCAAAAATCTTCATTTGATGACGCTCTTAATAACGCCATTGAAAAAAATGGTGCAAACGAGGCACGCATTAAAGAACCAGTAAACAAAGAACTGATGAAAGTCTGTACAGAAATGGAATCAATTTTTGTGGGCAGAATGCTGAAAGAGATGCGTGACACAGTTCACAAAGAGGGGTTCATCGACGGTGGTTTTGCTGAAGAGATATTCGAGGACATGCTCTATGATCAGTACGCGTTGAAACTTTCCGAAACATCCAACCTGGGGCTTGCAAAGAGCCTGTACGATGAACTGAAATAACCTGCGCATTTGACAGGGGTACGCAACATCTGTTATACTACGTGTAACTTTGCTTTATATGGAGGTTACACATGAAAAGAATAGCAGGAGCAATTACTTTACTTATCATATCCGGCCTTATCTCCTGGGGCTGCGGCAGTAACGATGCCGATTCATTTAATAAGGAACTGGATGGGAAGACCTTTACTGTGGTATCTGATAAAGGTGAGGCGGTGTACAATTTTGACCGTACCAGGATAAAGATGGAGTATCCTGGCAACCCGAAAATGGATGTGAAATACCTCGACGTTGAACGGATCATTGATGATGAGAAAAAAATGGTGGTGACACTTCCATCTGAGAAAAAGGCCCATTCAGAGAGTGGTTCCGGTAAGTACATTCCTTATTATGTATATTTCTGGGAAACACTGGACAATGGCAATGTTCTGTTCATTGCCCCCCCGAAAGCGAAAAAACCCAACTTGCAAAACGCGATTAAGACGAAAAGACCCGCAGATAGTGAAGCTGCTATCGTGACAATGAAGCCGGTTGGGGATAAGTGAATTGGTTATGTAAGTAAGTTGGTCCTGAAAGTGCACCTTGTTGGTGCACTTTTTTATTGTTCAGGTCAGTTCGGGAAGCAGAAAACTAAACCTTGTCCCACTGGCTGTATCTATTTTCATCTCAGCATTAAGTTGTTTTGCAAGGGAGCGGACAAGCAGCAGCCCCATTGTACCGGTTTCTTCCTGTTCAATATTATCAGGAATTCCCCTGCCGTTATCCTGTACTGTAAGGATAGCACCTTCATTATTCTTTACCAGTTCAAGATAAATATTCCCATTTTCTCCATCTGGAAAGGCATGCTTAACCGCATTTGTAAACAGTTCTGTTAGAATAAAGCCGATGGTGGCAGCATTTCGGGTGTCAGATTCAATGGAATCAGTGTTTATATTGATGCTGATGTTTCCAGTCATTCCCTCCATGGACATTGCCACCCTTTTACAATACTCACCAAGATCAACAGTACCTGTTGAATCAGTATCATACAGCATGGTATATAGTTCTGCCATTGCATGAACGCGGGTTTGTAGTTCATCTACTGCTTCACGGGCCTCATTGCTTGAAAGAGAACCTGATTTTAAACTCATCAGGCTTTCGATGGTATTAAAGCTGTTCTTGGCACGGTGTTGCAGTTCTTTGTGAAGCGCGTTTTTTTCAGTGTATGCTTTTTTCAGAGATTCTTCCGCTATCTTACGCCTTGTTATATCCGTGTGGGTACCGTACATTACCAGGGCGTTACCATCGTGATCCCGTTTCTTTACCCTGCCTCGAGCATTGACCCACACCCAGTTGCCGTTCTTGTGTTTCATGCGGTAGTCAATGTCGTATATATCAATGGTTCCCTGCAACACTTCCATGAAATGCGTAGATACCGGTTCACGGTCATCGGGGTGAATTAATTCCATCCACATGCCAAGGTTGAATTCGGGGAAATCATTCTGCACGTAGCCCAGCA
>CAZVRB010000214.1:0-2222 GCA_964629365.1 uncultured Leptospiraceae bacterium | reverse complement strand
CACTTGGTTTTCCTGATGAAGATCCCGGGACACCTGAACGGTTTGATGAATCACTTATTCATTATAACCGGTGGCAGGATAAATGATATTCAACTAAGGGGGGCAGAATCCTTTTTTGACTACTGCGTTCTGGCGATGCGAAAACCTGTAGTTCCATCTCTATCACCCGGCAGTTTTGACGTCCAGGCACCAACCCGTACATCAAGATTAGTATCAGAAAATGCTCCCCCACGGTACACCCGATTGTCTGGTCCACTGGCAGTAAAGCACCATTCATATGCATTGCCAGACATATCATAAATGCCCAGCTGGTTGGGATTGATACTCTGATGGGCAACGGGCTTCAATTCATCACCGCCAGGCATACCGGAATACCATGCGACAGCACGGGTCTCCGTATCATTGCCACAACTTGCCAATGCACCGCTTGCATAATTTGCGGGGGTCCAGTAATACCCCTCTGTGAGGTTAGCATGGCCACCTCTTACATCTTTTGCGATATATTCCGAAAAAAGATTCCCTTCAGTTGGCTCTGTGGTTCCAATATACCGGGCTGTATACTCCCATTCATTGATAGATGGGAGCCGATACCCTGTTCTGTCATTATTTACAACGGTCTCTTCGTCTTCCCAGGTTCCATCTATACCTGTGTACACCAGGTTAACCGTGTTTCCTGCCCCGTCACGCATCTCGGTAAGCCAATTGCAGAACATTACTGCACCATACCAGTTCACCCAGGTTACCGGATGGCTTTCATAACCCGTCTCTATAGAAAACTTTTTGGTTACAGTATTAAAACTGATCTTCGCTTCATCAAGATTAACTATAAAACGTTCCCCATACTTCACACTCGATTCATTAATACCATTATGATCGCCAATTACATCACTGAACCTTCCATGATCATAAGCCCACTGCAACACCTCTTTCATGGATGCATTGGTCACCTCTGTCTCTGACATGAAAAACTTCCTGGTCAGGGTTGCCTCCTCGTTGTTAACAGGTGTATCAGCAACAGGTGAATAGGTGAAAGTTATGGTGTCACGGTTGTTGGTATAGATGAAGTTTACTATTTGTGTACCCACCTGAACAGACAGCATATCTCCGGGAGTTGTGGCGTTTTTAAAGGGATCAGGTAACGATGTGCCCAGCTCATCATGAACCCCGTCAAGATCACTCCAGCATGCTGTCAGTACTATCATCACGCATGCAAATACAAAAAATGCGGGGAACCATGGATGTTTTATTTTGTTTGTACAGTTGTTTGATCTCATTCTTGTTTTCACTCCCTACAACGTTATCCCCGCGCTAATCTCGAGACGGGTAAAGGGATATTCAAATATCTCCCGTTTCATCAAAAGCCCCTGCCCGGCCGTGATCCCAATGACGATAGATTTACCCAGTTGATACTGTACCGTAATACCCCCTTCCCCGGCGGGTCCAATTGATGTCATCTGCCTGTTTTCTTCTTCAAAGTTCAGGCTGGTGCTGTCCTTCTCAATGTAGGGCATGTTCATGTATACAAACCCGGCAGAAAAATACGGCGACAGGAACACTTTGTCGAATAACCCATAGCGATATCCGATGTTCAGAAAGATGGGGACGAAAAAGACATGCCGCGTCTCTTTCATCACCTTGTCGGTATATTCATCCCCGGGGAGGTAGTAGAACCCGGCAGAGATACCACCAAACAGGCAGGGCATAAAGATGTCTCTCCACGTCAGGGTTGCAGTACAGCCATAGCCTGTGCCAGCCAGGTCAGCGAAATGCCCCTGGGGGATGAATATCCCCGTTGAAATTGTAAGTCGTTTTTCAAGTGGACCGGTTCGTACAATGGCCGGATCCGACCTTCCCCCGAGGTCGTCCACCGCCACCACTTCCAGGAATATATATGTCGAGGTATTCTCAACGGTATAAGCTCTGGTCACTGTTTCACCCAGCTTATCACGATCTTTTTCAGTAACCCCGAAAACCATGTACTTCTTTACAGTGCCGTCATCGTCCCGACTGGATGACCATGTTATCCGCATGCCATCCCTGTCCAACTCTTCTTTTCTCATATTGCCGGGTGTTGAAGGAGGAATATTGCCGGTTTTTACATTCACCTGCTCGGTTGGCAGGGACTCAACATTCTGATGATCGATGGCGGTCACTTTTACCCGGTACGCAGTGTTGCTTTCAAGATCTTCGATTTCGTATTCAGGTTTATCGGGCTGGGCAAT
>CAZVRB010000213.1:0-2299 GCA_964629365.1 uncultured Leptospiraceae bacterium | reverse complement strand
TCGAAGAGTTCCGCTATTATGTGTGTACCCAATCCCTCCATGGCACCACCTCATTATACTTAATATCACCTACACCAGGATGTGTGTATGCACTTTAAAAATCACATCGCGCCGGGACAATGCCCTGGGGATTATCTGCTGCGCAAAGAGAAAGATATCCCTATGTTATACG
This sequence comes from uncultured Leptospiraceae bacterium, assembly GCA_964629365.1. GTDB lineage: Bacteria > Spirochaetota > UBA4802 > UBA4802 > UB4802 > M55B154. The sequence goes on along the minus strand of CAZVRB010000213.1, from coordinate 2,127 downwards.
GGAATATTGTCAATTATATTTATAGCGCAGCTTCTATTTATTCAGAAATAATCAGAATTATAGTTCAGATATCACCCCCCGTTCAGGGAAACGACAATAATATACCACTTCTGCATTTATCAACTATAATATTTATGTGATTCTTAAAAAAAACGTATCAATCCTGACGGGTGCTTTCAAAAAAATATGTGCCTTATGCTGTCCACAGGCAATCAGCGAAATACCGTCGGCTGTCATATAAAACATTCTCAACCGTGAAGCCCGTGCTTTCTGCCAGGCCAAGAATCTGCTTTTCAGTAAACTTGTGTGATGATTCAGTGTGCACGGCTTCCCCGGCTTCAAAGTTGCATGTCATCGATAATGCGTCAATATATACCTCCTGTTTAATACGGCTTACCAGGAAGCTTTTTATGGCACCTTCACCTGGATGCCAGTGGCTTTTATAGCTGAACTGCTCCGTATCAAAATTTCCATCCAGTTCACGGTTGATCCTTTCAAGAATATTCATGTTGAATCGGGCGGTGATCCCTTCAGTATCATTATAGGCCCTTTCCAGAATATCTATATCCTTAACCATGTCAAAACCTGTAAACAGGTAGTCACCGGTATTCATTGACGCGTGAAGACTTTTTAAGAACATGGTTCGTTCTTCCGGGGTAAAATTCCCAATATTTGATCCCAGGAACAACACAACATTACGCGACATGTCTGAGTCAGAAAGCCAGCGAAGCCCTGCGAAATAGTCTGTTACCAGCCCTTTCACCTTCAGCAAAGGGTATTCACTTTCCAGTTCTGCCAGGAGCAGGTGTATTGCCCCCTCCGAAATATCGATGGGAACATACGTCACGTCATCATATTCTTTAAGCAATCCATGCAGTATGATCTTTGTTTTTTTCCCGTCGCCGGCTCCCAGTTCAACCAGGTTGAGTCCCCCATTTCCAATGGCATTGGCGATGTAGCCTGCGTTATTTCGCAGAATTTCTGTTTCGCAATCAGTAAGATAATATTCCGGCAGGTCCATTATTCTGCAGAAGAGGCTGCTCCCCGCGTCATCGTATATATACTTGCTTGGTAAACTTTTGCGCTCGGCGGATAGCCCATTTCGAACATCTTCCGCGAAATGATTTTGAAGATCACCGGGTATTGTCTCTACGGGATCAAGTACCATGTATCCATTTTTCATTGCCATGCCTCCTGCTGTCCCCGGGCTACCGACAGGGGACAAAATGCACTATTTTCCTGGAATCCTGCAGAGTAGTCTTTAAACGATCCAGGGTATAGGTAATATCATCATCATTATTCAAAATGCCCAGGGATAACCGCAATGAACAGTGTGCCTCTTCTTCTGAAAGCCCCATGGCAAGAAGTGCCTGCGACGGGGCCGATGATGCAGAGCTGCACGCTGACCCCGATGAGAAATATACACCGTATCTTGACATGGAGAGCACAACCGACTCGCCCCTGTACCCGGGAAGGGTGACATTCAGGGTATTGGGCAACCTTTGTACGGCATCACCGTTCAAATGGCTATCCTCAATCATTGACAGTATACCATCCTGCAGTTCATCACGCAAGCGTCGAATTTTCTCCATCGACGCCGGTATATCATGAAGAAGCTCAACGGCCTTACCGAAACCTGCAATTCCGGCGATATTCTCGGTTCCCGATCGGGCACCGTATTCCTGTCCCCCCCCATGAATAAGTGGCTCGAGGGGAACATTCCGTCCCACGTAGAGGGCACCCACCCCCTTTGGTCCCTGTATCTTGTGGGCAGAGACCGTGAGCATGTCAACCCCGAGGTCTTGTACGTGTACCGGTATCTTTCCGAATGCCTGCACCCCGTCGGTATGAAAGAGTACCCCGCGAGACCGGGCGATGGCGGCAAGTTCTTTCACGGGTTGAATAACACCGGTTTCGTTGTTGGCCAGCATAATGCTGACCAGGCAAGTATCGGGCCCGATGGCTTTTTTAAGACTTCCTGGTGAAACCAGGCCATTCTTGTCAACGGGAAGTCGTGTCACGGTAAAGCCATGTTCTTCCATCCAGTCACAGGTGTTGCTGACTGCGGGATGTTCGATACTTGAAGTGATGATGTGCATTTTCGTGTTGCCGGGTGCCAGGCCCGTT
>CAZVRB010000212.1:0-2342 GCA_964629365.1 uncultured Leptospiraceae bacterium | reverse complement strand
GATATAAAGATGTGCTGGAGTAACCTTTAGGAGGAAAGCAATTATGAGATTCGTGATAATCGGCGGTGATGCCGCTGGAATGAGTGCCGCCAGCAGGGCTGGCAGGCTGCAACCTGATACAGAGATCATCGTGTTTGAGCAGACCGAAGACGTGTCCTACAGCGCCTGCGGCATGCCTTATAACATAGCCAATCCTGATTCACCTGTTGAAGATCTTGTTGTACGAAGCGCGAAAGTGTTCAGGGAGAAGCAGGGAATTGACCTGCGAACCGGTCACAGGGTAACGGCAATTGACAGGGAGGAAAAACTGGTGAAGGGGGAAACGGCAGAAGGTGACACCTTCGAATGCAACTACGACAAGTTGCTTATTGCCACCGGGGCTTCACCCGTCATCCCCGATTTACCCGGTATAGAGAACGAGGGGGTGTTACCCCTGAAAAAACTGGAGGACGGCCGCATACTGAAAGCGTACCTGACAGAACATAACGTGAAAAAAGCGGTGATAATCGGCATGGGGTACATCGCCCTTGAGATGGCGGATTCACTGCGCACCCGTGACGTTGAAGTGACCATGGTAAAACCCCGAAGCCGGCTTCTCCCCTGGCTGAATGAAAAACTTTCCGACGTGGTTTGGAAAGAGTTGGAAGATAACGGTGTAGAAATCTATTCCGGCCATACCATCAATTCAATAAGCAAAACCAATAACACTTTGACCGTTCATTGCGATGACCGGGATTTCCGCTGCCAGCTGGTACTGCCAGCCATCGGCGTGAAACCCTGCAGTGAACTTGCAAAGGAAGCGGGACTGAAGACCAGTATACACGACGCCATTTCCGTGGACAGGTTTACGAACACGGGTGACCCGGATATATATTCCGCCGGGGACTGTGCCGACGCGTATCACGTTGTTACCGGCAAAAAATCATGGGTGCCCCTTGCCGTACAGGCCAACAGGGCGGGCCGTGCCGTTGCGGATAACATTTTCGGTGACGGCCTTGAACTGCAGGGAATCGCTGGCTCAGCCATGTTCAGGGTGTTCGGCCTTGAGGTGGCACGGTCAGGACTGAACCCCCATGAAGCAGGTGAACACGGCTTTGACCCGGTGGAGATCACCATCGAATCCCGCAGCCGCGCCCACGCCCATCCCGGTAATACCACCATGCACGTTGCAATGGTTGGCGATAAGCAGACCGGCCGCCTGCTTGGAGCACAGATGGTAGGACGTGAAGGGGTGGCCCATCGCATACACGCCGTGGCAGTGGCACTGCATGCAGGCATGACAGTTGCCGACTTCTGGCAATGCGACCTGGCGTACGCTCCACCCTTCAGTCCCGTTTGGGATCCACTGTTGACGGCGGCTAACCAGTTGTCAAAGAAGGTTACCTGATCACTTCTTACTACAGACCACGCCCCATATGGTTATCGTTTCCAGGTCATTGTCAAAGGCGTAGGTACACCTGTTTTCCATGAAAATATTGGGGTCCCATTTCTGTTCACCATCCTGAAAGAACAGCGCGGAGATGTTTTCGGGGTCACTGCACCTGAATTTCAGATGATATGCTCCCTTCTTCATGCTCCATGTACCCGGGAAAAGCACCTTCTCTCTTTTTTTTGAAAGCAGGTTCTCCATGTAGAGATAGAAATCGTTATTCTCTTTCAAGTGCAGGTAGATAAAGGCGGTACTGTTCGCGATGGAGAAATAGGATACTTCAGCCTTCATCCCAGCTGGAATATCTTTTGAAAGATAAGGACCGAACACCCAGCCCTTCTCTTCGCCGAATTTTACGTGCCGCCACCTCCCCTCTGTTCCCTTGATTGTCTCAATCGGGCCTTCATCGTACAACACCTCTACTATACCCTTTTCAGGTATTGTACAAATAATAGAAGATTTCACGTCAGGTTTTTCCCTGAAATGCAGGCCGTTTTCGGACGTGACCATGGCACTGTCATTGCTGCAAGACACCAGGAGGGTTATCGCCAGGAATGTTATTATTACGAATAGTTTTTTCATATGGACTTCCGTGCATGATGCTTTTATTTCTACCCTGGCATCATACACGGAAATACCCTAAAAGCAAATACTTTTACTTCACTTCTACTTTTCCAACAACTGCCGGATAAGTGTCAACCATGAGGTAGGCCTTCACTGTACCCTCAACCTGGCCCTCTTCATAGGAGACCACGACTGCTGTGATGTTACCATCATCCGACGCCGTTACGGTCGTCTTCTTGGTATAGTACAATGGCAGGGCTTTACCTGTCTTTTCATCAACCAGCAGCAGGCTGTAGACATGGGCACCCTTCTTCAACCGGCTTCCCTCGATCTTCGCCGTTGCTTCTGT
>CAZVRB010000211.1:0-2379 GCA_964629365.1 uncultured Leptospiraceae bacterium | reverse complement strand
AAATTTCATCAACTTTTTGCTGAACAGAAGGAGGCCCTATAATGGTAAGGCTGTCCTTTGCACGGGAATTTATCGTATCCAGAAATACACGAAGCAGAAGAAAAGGGAGACCAAAATAGTGATCCCCGTGAAAGTGGGAAATATAGATAATCCTGATACCGGTAAGGGCAACATTTTCCCTGAACAGGCTGTTCATGATATCAGGCGGAGTCTCTACCAGGAAGTTGTCATTTACCAGAAACGAGTTATAGGGTAACCCGTTGCTTATGGCACCCCCGTTACCAAGAATTTGTATTTTCATCTTCGTTCCATGATCCAGAGATGCCATATACTTATGGACACTTTTGTAAATATATCAAGCAATTTTTTCTTGCTACTATTTTCACTTCAATTCAATGAATACCTCGTTCCTCCTCATAAAGGGAGGTGTCCATGGAGGATCGTAACGGGCGGACTGAAAACCGGGTTTATACTCAACACCATCCCTTTCCAGGTAGGTTATCAGTTCCTTCACCTTATCCATTATTTTCTGCTCACCCGCGTACCACGAATAACTGAGGACTGCAACATCCCTGGCAGGAACTTCCCGTAGTACAATATCAGGGTTGGTTGGTTTTGCAAGATCCTTCATGGTTGATCCTTCAGGCATCACGAATGCTATCCTGTGACTGTTGCCGGTTTTTTCCTGTATCACCGGTGCAGTCATGGGGATTTTTTCAGATGTATCACCCGGTTCAGCAATTACGGGGGCTGTCATCGGGATATTTTTGCTGCCGGTATTCGCACCGTCAATGTACTTGAACAAGCGCCTGAATCCCCTGTTCAGCGCCTCGTCATGCTCCCCCTCTACAGTGGTTTCTGCAACCACATATGGCTGGTAACGGCGAACTTCATATCCTTCTCTTTTATCAAGCACCCTGTATGCAGGTTCCTGTACAGACGAGCAGGCAGAAAACAAGATTGCTATTCCTGTTAATAACAGGAGGGAATATAGTAGTTTCATTATCTCACCTCTTATAAAAGCTGGTTTACAACCAAGTGATTATACAGAATACGAAGGTAACATGGAAAAGTCAAAAATACATTAAAAAATTAGACTAATCTAACTTTATGTTTGACAAAAATTACTCATAATATATACCCTTTCCCTGTTAGTAATCCTTTTGCAATTGCATCATGGAGCAGCAATGGAACGGACATATACTGAAAGAAAATTCTGGGACGGGTTTGCAGGCAGGTACGATTCTTTTATCAAGAGGCTTCAGCCCACCTACGATCTCATAATACAAAAGGTCAGGGAAACCATTGATCCGTCACAGGATATCCTTGAGATAGCAACTGGCACGGGTATCATATCTCTGGCAATCGCCGATAATGCTCATACAGTAACGGGATGTGACATCTCTCCGGAAATGATAAAGGTTGCCCAAAAGAAACTTGAAGAAAGCCATTTAAATAACGTCTCATTCTCAGTTGAGGACGCCTACCACCTGGGCTTTGAGGGTGCAGCATATAACGTGGCAATAGCCTCCAACACTTTGCACGTCATGATGAATCCCGGCCAGGCCCTGCGATCTGTGCACAGGGTACTGAAACCCGGCGGCATTCTGATAGCACCAACCTATTGCCACGGGAACAGTTTTTTTACCAGGATGGTCTCCTCAATAATGTCCATCGTGGGATTCAGGGCGCACCAAAAATGGTCAACAGGTTCTTTTAAAGAATTTATTCAATCACATGAATTCGATATAGTAACATTTGAAATAATCGATGACCTGATCCCCCTTGTCTTTGCCGTCGCACGGAAAAAATAAACGGCAGGAAATAGAACATGAATGCTACACCGGCTTTAACCAATCTCTGGATTTACTTTGTCACAGCATACGCCATCATCTGGGTATCAATGATCCGGGCAGATAAAAAGCGGGGCAACCCTATAGAGGACCCGGAACTCTACAGTTACTTCAGCAAATTCCAGATGATTCTCGTGGGACAGGCTCCCGTTATCCTTCTGCTGGTTTTATCAGTATTTATTCCTGTGCACAGCGGGCTTTTATTCATTACGGGTATTTCAATTCTCACTGCAGGTGTACTGCTGAACCTGGTGGCAATGTATTCATTCGCACAGTCAACCGGAGGACTTAATGCTGAGGGCATTTACCGTTATTCACGCAATCCCATGTACGTGGGCGGGATACTTTTGATAACCGGCCTCAACGTGATGGGATGGTCCCAATCAATCGCCAGTATTGCCTTCCTGGCAATTTCAGTTGCATGGATCGGAATTATTCACTGGTCAGTCCTGAAAGAAGAATCTTTTCTGCTCCAGAAATACGGCAGCTCTTATCGTGAATTCATGGAAAGGACTCCCCGGTATAT
>CAZVRB010000210.1:0-2424 GCA_964629365.1 uncultured Leptospiraceae bacterium | reverse complement strand
AAAATTAAATAAAAATTGATTTGACGAAATTATGATGTATATTAGTATGACAGACTAGTTGATAGCATCTCGTAGCAAATCGTTTTCACTTCCCCGAATGTTAATTCCGGCAAAGTAATACGTGGGTATGAAGAAGCTGCAACTTAATGGGATAAAACCCAATATTTTACAGTTTATGGAGTGTCATGCAATGACAAAAGGTACAGTTAAATGGTTCAACGAAAAGAAAGGATATGGTTTCCTTTCACAAGATGATGGAACGGATGTGTTCGTACATCACACAGGCATTCAGGGCGATGGATTCAAGACCCTTTTCGAAGGTGACAGAGTTGAATTCACCATTGAACAGAGTGACAAAGGTCCCCGTGCGGTTTCAGTAAAAACCATAGGATAATACAACACAGGAACTTATACAATATACAGTCCGAATAAGTTGTATCATACCACATTTAAAACCCGGCAATTCGCCGGGTTTTTTCATTAATTTTAACGGATAAAAATGATTGCACAACCCTCCGGCTCATGATAAAAATAGTATCATGCAGGAGGAACCAGATGGTTCACCACAAAAGGCAAGCCACGAAATACATTGCGGTTTCAATTATCCTGGCAGTGCTCACCTCGTGCGGTGCTGTATCCAGAAAATCACCCCGCGACATTCAGAAAATGATCACAGATCCGGATATGCGCCAGGACATAGTACTGGTAGATATTCGCAGCTCTTCTAAATATGCTGACGGACATATCCCGGGAGCACTACATATACCATTTCGCAGTAAAAAATTCGATGAACTACTCTACCCCTACAGGGAAACACCTGTGCTGATTCTTTATTGCGGCCGGGGGCTTAAAACCGAAAAAGCCGCCCAAATAGCAGAAGAATCAGGGTTTACACAAATATATATTCTCGAAGGTGGTTTATCGTCCTGGAAAGACAGGGGACTACCTGTCACATCCGATTGAAGATAACTGGAGGAAACAATGGGTAAAAATGGATTATTATTCATGATTGTCAGTATAACAACAATCATGGTAACCATGGGCATCATGGCACAAACCGCCGACCACGGCAACTTCAGGGAGCTGCAGAGAACCTTCAATCGCCCTGAAGAGGTAACCATAACATGCCTGGGATGCCACAATCTTGCGGATGACCAGATCATGAAAACTTCCCACTGGCTGTGGTACCGGGAAACGGATAAGCTTCCCGGTCATAAGGGAGAGAAGATGAAGGTTGGCAAGATCAATATCATCAACAACTTCTGCGTGGCCATTCGTTCCAATGAACCGAGATGTACCAGTTGCCATATTGGATATGGATGGAAGGACGAAAACTTTGATTTTACCGACCAGACGAAGATTGACTGCCTTGTCTGCCACGAACAAACGGGTACTTACAAAAAATTCCCCACCGGTGCTGGATACCCGGCTGAGAAAAGAAAATTTTTCAAGGGTGGTAAGAAATGGTTTGAAAGACCTGATTACAGAAAAATATCACAGAGCGTTGGTAAGCCATCCCGTAAAAACTGTGGATCATGTCACTTTTACGGTGGAGGCGGCAACGCGGTTAAACACGGTGCACTTGATAAATCCCTGTTACATCCTGAAAAAACAACAGATATTCATATGGGAAAGGACGGGGGAGAAATGGTCTGCGTTGACTGTCACGTGGCACCAAAACATGACATAAAGGGGCAGCTATATTCAGTATCAGTTGAGAATCGTGACAGGCTGCATTGTACCAGGTGTCATACCATGAAACCGCATACTCAGAAATTATATGTTGAGGAATTTGAGACTGAACAGAAGATGGGGTACGATCTATTCAAGAGCAAACTGCACAACAGGGAAAAACCAGAAGACACCTTTATACGTCGTATCCTTGACAAACATTATGACAAATTGTCCTGCCAGGCCTGCCATATTAACAAGTACTCCACGGAATACAAGACCAAGACCTGGTGGGACTGGTCTAAGGCAGGAGAAAAGAATGAAAAAGGTAAACCATTTGTCATAAAAGACAAAGACGGGGACAAAATCTATGACAGCAAGAAGGGCGAATTCAAACTGGGGAAAAACCTGGAACCAGAATACCGCTGGTTCGACGGAAAGGTGGGACACCTTCTTGTTGGAGATAAAATCGATCCTGACAATACTCCCATACAGATTAACACCATTGAAGGTGCATGCGGCGCCCCCGATAGCAAGATCTGGCCTTTCAAGATCATGCGGGGAAAACAGCCATATGACCCGGTAAACAAGACTATGATAATACCCAAACTCTTTGGTAAAAAGGGCAGCGGAGCCTACTGGGCCGACTGGAGCTGGGACAGGGCGGCAGAGGCTGGGATGAAAGCCGCCGGTCTTGATTACAGCGGCAAATACGAGTGGATTGAAACGGAGATGTTCTGGCCGCTGACTCAC
>CAZVRB010000209.1:0-2431 GCA_964629365.1 uncultured Leptospiraceae bacterium | reverse complement strand
TTCTTTAAAAACCTCTGTTTCTCTGTGCCCCTGTGGTTTCCCCGTTAAGTTTCATGATGAGGAATACACGATTTTTCCCGACTCGTTAAAATCGTAGTTGCCCAGTGATGATGCACGGTGACGAAAGCCTTCTGAATTAAGGGTTTCGATGAATTTCTGCACACCAGGGTGAAAGAATGTCTCCTGGTAAAGCACCATGTCGAAACTTTCCCTAATAAGTGGCACAAAGGGGAGGCCAAACAGCTGCGCGGCAGCCACCGTGGCGATACCGGTATCGGCTTCACCTGAAGCGATGGCCAGGGCAACCTCCATGTGGGTGAATACCTGGTCCTGGTAACCGGCTATCTGGGATGGGTCTATGCCATGCTGCTGCAGCCGGTAATCGGTGAATATACGGGTGCCGGCACCTTCCTGCCTGTTGATGAAGGTGAGCCCATGTTTGGTGATATCGTGGAAGTCACTGATAGTGCTTTCAAGTTCAGGTTTCATGAGAAAACCAAGTTCGCGGTAGAAAAGATGCACGATGGCAATTTTCTCTTCGGCGAAATGCTGTGAAATATAGGGAACATTATATTCACCCGTCTCGGGGTCGAAAAGATGACACCATGATATATGGGTATGTCCTTCTTTCAGAAGACGCAAACCCTCGCTGCTTCCGGTGCTGCAGCTGAATATATAGAGGGGATGCTCACCCTGCTTTATGCTGTTGAGGAGCACGTCAAGTACGGGGTCGTTGCTGCCTGCGGCAAGAAGTGATTCGCCGGGCATCTGTGTATCATGATGTACCGGAGCGTTTTTCTGGGCGCTTGTGGCAATCCAGCGGTCAACCAGGTAGCGGGGAAATACCCACTTGCCGGTTACCCTGGTGCATGGAATGCCCCCCTGTTTTATCAGGGCATATACCTGCTTCTCATGTATCCCCAGGTATTCGGCCACTTCTTTTGTATTCATCATCTCTTCAGGCATGCGGGCTCCATCTACTGTATTAAAGTATATTCACAATTCAACTCCTTCACCTTGCTGATGGGTGAGGATACGTTGCACTTTCCTTCTCCTCCCCCTTTTCAAGGGGGAGGCCGGGAGGGGGTTCGTTAAGTTCATTTGGTGGCATATGATCAGATCGAAATCATTAAACGTAACAAGCCCCCTCTGTCCCGATGAAATCGGGACATCTCCCCCTTGCCGGGGGGAGATGGTATGCTTCAGTACATACTTATTCTTGCCCCTCCCCCTTAAAAAGGGGAAGAGTGAATGTGAAAATATACTGTATACTTTTAAAAATCAAGTAAAAAGAGATGATCTCCTGGAAGTGTAATACCACCCCATCATGATGATAACCACGAAGAAGGAGGGAACCAGCAGGTGAAAGCCGGCGTCCTTTCGCATTACCATGTACACCTTTCGTGTATTCAGATTTTTCACATGATACACGGGTGACTGGTCGCATACCTCGTCCTCCTTCGGAGGTTCAGGTATCTGTTTTTTGTCTGCCATTATACCATGACGCTTTTTCTCCATGTCAAGGTGCAGTTCAATTCCGTCAATGACTGCCGGTTCCAAAAACCGCACCGTCCATTGCCTGCCTGGATCAGAGGCGTGGGCAAGTTGTACCGTGCATTGTGAAATGCGGTTGGCCAGCCTTGAATTATCAGGGAAGTAGTGGATTTTCACGTCTTTCACCGAAAGCACTGTTCCACCCGGAAGGGTAACCGTGCTGCCGGGGTGTATTTCCTGTCGCTGATGATAGCTGAAGGCTGATGAAAGCAGGTGCCCGAAGAGTATAAGTATGAAAAACAGGTGCACCACTGACGGTGCGAAATGTACCGGCCGTACCCTGTTTCCGTTTTCCCTGGCGCGATTGATCAGCAGCTTGAGACGTTCAACGGTACATGCAAAGGTATTCAGTACAAGAAGCCCGATGATGAGGAAAAGCAGGGGCATCCACCATGTTGCGCCGGGGTTGGCAATCCCGTCCGACAGCAGCCATTTGTGTATCTGGGCGGTATCGAGGGTCATGAAAAGGGAGAAGTTATACAGGGCGTGGTATGACCCGATGCCCATGGTAACAGCCATTGAAAGGAGGAGCCAGAAGGTGAGGCGTATATCGGCGATGAAGTTCCATATCTTTTTCATGGTTAGCCTCCTATCCTTGGAAATGACATTTCGTGCAGGTACGATCCCATGGTGAATACCAGCACCACGAGGGCGGCTGCGACGGCGTATATGGCTTTTTTGCGCGGGGTCCACCCGGGGATGTATTTCAGGTGCACGAAGTTGGCGTACAAGAGCCAGATGGTGGCCGACTGCATGTGCCGGGGGCTCCACTTGAACAGTGCCGACCAGCCCTTGTAGCACCATACCGCACCGGTGACCTGGGCGATGCTGTAGAACACGAAGCCCCAGACCAGCATGGTGGTGATGTTGAATTCCC
>CAZVRB010000208.1:0-2437 GCA_964629365.1 uncultured Leptospiraceae bacterium | reverse complement strand
ATACGGCTGACGTGGTGTATGGGAAGAGATTTGACAAGATAACCTACAAAATGCCCTTTATGCGGAAAATGGGGAACAGGGTTTTCACAAGAATAATGAGGTTTCTAACAAAATGGCCCCTCGAGGACAGCCAGCCGGGCATATTTGCCGTACACAATGATTATCTTGAAGTATTTAACCTGCCCGGAGATTACAATTATACCCAGCAGGTATTGCTGGATTCTTACCACAAGGGCATGCGTTTTGCCCATGTATCAGTTAGTTTTAACAAGAGATATACGGGCAGTTCGTTTATTACGTTAAAGTATCCATTTATTGTATTATACCAGATACTGATGGTATTGATAAGTGTCAAGCCCATGAAAATATTTGCCACCCTTGGTTTCTTTATTCTTTTCCTGGGTGCAATTTTGTTCGGAACGGAACTTGCCAGGTACTTTATGGAATTATCGGATAAACCTGTTGTGCATGTCAACCTTGTACTTGGTCTTTCCTTTTTCGGTGTACAATGCTTATTCTTCGGTTTGCTGGCTGAACTGATTGTAAGAATGAATATCAGGCGAAATTAAATTAACGCGATTCACCAGCTGGTTCGCTCCACTAACACTAGAAAATGATGTGACATTATGGAACAAAAACAAAGAACGGGCACATTGCTGACGCCACGAAATATGATATTTTTTGTAATCGCAGTGACACTCATTGTCCTGCTGGTTTCCCAGATTGATATAGCTAAAACATTAGAAGCATTCAGCAAGTCAAGACCAGAACTGCTTTTGCTGGCGTGTCTTCTGTATTTTGCGTCGAACTTTTTTAAGGCATTACGCTTTATTGTCATTATGAAAGATATTCATGTTGGACTTTTCAATATGTTCAGTATCGTAAGTTTTCATAACTTTTTTAACCAGGTTATGCCGGCACGTACAGGTGAATTAACCCTGATCTATTACCTGAAAAAAATTGGTAACGTGAAAGCCACAAAGGGACTTCATTCACTTATCGTGGTTCGAATATTTGATATGATTATTGTGTCATTATTCTTTGTTATATCCTTTATTCTCTACTTTGGGATACGGCAGTCGTCGGTCTTACTGTACGTTGGTGTCGCGATGGCAATTATTTCTGTTGTGGCGCTATTCAACATTAAATGGATGGTGATTCTTTTTTCAAGGTTGTTTTCTGGTGTTGCATCATTAACCTTTTTGCAAAACAGAAAACTGGTTGTGAAAATTCTTGCTAAGATAGGGCAGATAGAACAGGAATTCAGCCAGTTCGATACGAAAGGTAACCTGCCAATGATTACGGTAACAAGCCTCCTTGTCTGGATCGCCCTGTATACCCTGTCTTTCGTGGTAATTCGTGCCTTCAATATCGATATTCTATACCTTCCGGCAATAATTGGTGCAACCGGGGGAATATTGACGAATGTGCTTCCAATCAACAGCTTTGGAAGTTTCGGAACACTTGAGGCCGGATGGACAGGAGGATTTTTACTGGTTGGAATGACCCTGCAGGACGCGGTAACTACGGGTTTTGGCAACCACCTTGTAATGTTCACCGCGGGTGCTTTTATAGCCCTTCTCTGCGCGGCTGTGCAGAAGTTGAAGCGTCGGTAATATCTAACCCCACACTTTTACTACAAGCCTGGCTACCCGTTCACCCAGCAGTGCCCCGTTTTTCCTGGCACGTTCATCAGGTTTGCCTGTACAGGCCACACCATAATGACCTGAAGCTGACATGGGATCCCCCACTACTATCATACCGTAAATCAGCATTGCCTGGATTATGGAAAACAGGGTGGTTTCTTTACCACCGGAAGGATCACTTGCAGTAGCAAATGCGGCACCAATCTTATTTTCCATTTTTCTTCTCAGCACAACATATTCATCAAACAGTTTTTTCAGTTCAGCGGCCATTGTGCCAAAATATACCGGTGATCCGGCGATGACACCCTGGGAATTGAGGAAGTCATCATTGGTTATTTCATCACTGGATTTAACTACTGCTTCAACACCATCAACTTTTTTTACACCTTCGCTGATGGCATTGGCAAGATCCCTGGTGTTCCCGGAACGTGAATAATAAACAATTAGTACCTGCATGAATTCATTTCTCCATTAATCAATTAGTATAGTCAAAGGATACATTAATATTCGGAATATTTCAACAATGAATACCTGCAGGTACAGGAATAATAATATGGGGCAACAGTTTGGAAAAAAATGAGGGTCTTTCCGGATTCTTGGGAATTGAAAATAATTTTTATAACAATAATCTATGAAATTGCAATTTACATAATTTTTTAACCTCAGTTCACTTCTCCCGGCTCACTATTCACTAATCATCCGCGTATATGCTTCGGCGTCGCTCAGCACGGCGTCGAGCGAAGCGGGCGGTTCCATGTATTTAAAGCCGTATGATATTATAAACTTTTTTG
>CAZVRB010000207.1:0-2494 GCA_964629365.1 uncultured Leptospiraceae bacterium | reverse complement strand
TGTTAATAATTCCGTGGTGTTCAAAATTTTGCTTCTTTCTTGACAAAAAACCGCCGGGTACATACTTCTTAAAGCTGTAGACGCGTAACGTGACAAGATCCTGTAAACGAGGTTCCTTATGATCGATCCAAGGCTGATTCGTGAAAACATTGATACTGTAAAAGACGTGGTAAAAAAGAGAAATATGGAAGGGGTGGTGGATTTTTCCCGGCTTGAAACCATAGATGAGGAACGTCGATCCGTTATCACAAAAGCAGATGAACTTCGGGAACAACGAAATAAATATTCAAAAGAAATTGGAAATAAAAAGCAAAAAGGCGAAGACGCAACTGAAATGATGGAAGCGGTGAAGGGGATATCTGACAGCATAAAGGAGCTTGAAGCCGGTCTCGCAGTGTTGAATGAAGAATATAATGACATGGTATTGTCCATTCCCAACATCATGGGTGAAGATGTTCCGGTGGGAGTGGATGAATCTGACAACGTGGAAGTACGAAGCTGGGGAGGTAAGCCCTCGTTCGATTTTGAGCCCCTGCCGCATTATGAAATTGGAACAGCCCTTGATATACTGGATTTCGAACGGGGTGTAAAGATTGCCGGTGCCAGGTTTTATGTGTACAGGGGACTGGCTGCCCGCCTGGAAAGGGCAATAATAAATTTCATGCTTGACCTGCACACCCGTGAGAACGGGTACGAAGAGGTGTTCGGGCCTTTCATTGTCAATGATGAGAGTATGACCGGTACCGGCCAGTATCCAAAGTTCATGGATGAGTATTACCGAATTGAGCGGGACGGGCTCTCGTTGATTCCCACCGCCGAGGTGACGCTGACCAACCTTTACCGGGATGAAATATTACCGGGGGATTCGCTACCTGTTAATGTTACCATGCAGTCGTCCTGTTTCAGAAGAGAGGCGGGGGCGGCAGGTCGTGACACCAGGGGACTTGTGCGTGTACACCAGTTCCAGAAGGTTGAACTGGTGAAATTTGTAGAACCTGAAACATCATTTGATGAGCTTGAAAAGCTGGTGGCCCACGCCGAAGAAGTGTTGAAACGTTTAAATCTGCATTACAGGGTAATGCTTCTTTGCAGTGGTGATACTTCGGCATCATCGGCCAGGACATATGATATTGAAGTCTGGATGCCCGGACTTAACCGGTACCTGGAGATTTCCTCCTGCTCCAACTTTCTTGATTACCAGGCCCGCCGGGCGAAGATCCGTTATCGTCCCGCCGCAGGCGGCAAACCGGTGCTTGTGCACACGTTGAATGGATCAGGCCTGGCCGCGGGTAGAACCATGGCCGCGGTTATGGAAAATTTTCAAAAAGCAGATAAAACCTTCGATATTCCCGATGTACTCAAGCCGTATATGGGAATGTAATACAATATGCGAATCCATTGTTGATGATAGTTGTTGACCTTAAAAATATGGACTGGATAGCATTTCGGCAGGTTGTTGCGTTGTCCCTTGCAACCGGCCGTGACTGCAGCGTTATGGGACTGGAGCAGATTCTTGACCACGTACATGACAGGCGCATGTGGAAAGTGCTGAAAAATGTTATGGAGCTGATTCCGGGTGTTGACGTAATAGAGCAGGATAACCAGGTAAGTATTATACCTTCCGGTCTGAACTACGGAATTTATCATATTGAAACACACAGGTATGCCCCTGTGACAGATATCATTCTTACCCTTGCCCCTGCTTTATCAAACTGTGAATTCGTATCAGAACTTCACCTGAAGGGTGTGACACATTCACAGCACTCTTATCCGGCCTCATTTTTAAAAACATCACTGAATGCCCTTATAACGGGGGCCGGGTACACGGTAGCCAGTTCCTTGAAAAAATTTGGATTTTATGGTTCAGGTGATGGCGGGATTGACACGAAGATATATCCCATGTCAAAGCATACGGATTTTTCTTTGCCCATGTCGTGTCACTGGGAGATCGAAAGTGCCCGTGTATACGTGGCAAAAATAGATACCAGCTTTGCCAGCTATCAAAAAGAATTCCTGGCAAAAAAACTGCACCTGGATGATAATTCCATATCGATAATGGAAATCATTAACAGCAGTGGATATGGTAATCACATCGACGTACACATCCGTGCGGGTGATATTGTGATGGTAGAATCAATGACCATGAAGTTATACAACGCTGAGGGTGATTTTGTGTTTACTGATGACAGTATGCTTGACAGCATGGAAGAATTCTGTGTAAGGATTAAGAAGATAATCCTTGATAAAAAAATACCATATCCGTTGCTCCGTGAAGCTATTCCATTTTTGGAACTTGCAGGAGTGGGTCATTATGAGTATAATGGTAATGAAGATGCGTCTATTGAGTTAACATGTAACCTGTGTCAACTCTTTTCATTGTAATGTTTTGCAGTATAACCAGGTATAAATAAATAAAAACGATTGTAATTACTCAGCTGTCATGCTGAATAATTACAAATTATTCTAAAATGAATAATAATCCAGCATCTCCCCC
>CAZVRB010000206.1:0-2528 GCA_964629365.1 uncultured Leptospiraceae bacterium | reverse complement strand
AAACATAACATGACTGTCAAGCCCCTAGAGCAGTAGTTATATGAAACATGGTTACTTACAAAAGTGGGAGGGTTTCTTCAAGTGCCTTCATTATTTCTTGAATTTGATCTACCGTGAGGAGTAAACCACGGTGTGTTGGAAGGTATTCAACGTCGTATTTTTCGGGGTTATCATGACACCGGGTGTACTCGCGTTTCCATATCCGTATATGCACAAGATCTTTTCCGTTAACCCTTAACAAGCTCACATAATATTTTTCAGTGGAGTTTTTTGAAATTTCTTCTGTATATAACTCGTCACACCCATTGCCTTTTTTCTCCCTGTAGTTTTCCAGGCCTTCAAGTTTGCAGTATTTTAGCACCGTTGTATGGCTGACGGTGATGTTGTAACACTCCTGGAGTAGGTATGAGATGTCCAGGGGATAGAGTGCGGGGAACCGCCTGGCAATGCTTGCAATAAGCCCGGCAGTCTGTATGTCCAGGGTATTATGATGCGATTTCCCCGTAGGGTACTGGTCGACAAGGCCTGCCATGCCGTGTTTCAGGTACCTGTTCCACAGCTTGTGCAGGCTCGTCCGGTCAATACCGAACTGCCGGGCCACGGTGGTCTTGGTTATTCCCTCTTCGATAGCCTGCATGGCCCTGTACCTGTTCAGCAGTTTTTCCCGCGTCTTTTCATTCGATGCGTTGTCAAGCAGTTCCCGTAGTTGTTGTTCGTTATTCATTGAATTGGCTGGTTCCCGGTATTTTTTGCTGATTGTACATATACGGCTACCTGTATGCAACCACATTTCACCATTACTATTAGGTTGAAAAAATACCGATTAGTTCTTGCGATTACCGGTCATAACAGTATAATACTGTTGTTACTGTGAATGGCAGCGGAAAAAATATAAATCGCTCCCGCTGCAATACAATTGTCGGGGTACCGGGTATGAATTTCAAAAGAACAATGTTTCTTGCTGCAATAGTGTTAGTGTCTTTATCCGTTTCTGCTTCACAGCAGGGCACCATCTTAGATGCACTAAAGTTTATAATTGAAAAGGGAAAGTCAGGCGGCAACGGGGGCATGATCCATGCCTACCAGTACACGTGTACAACCAGTGTAAACAATCCGGAAGCCATTGTCTTTGACAGTACGCATGATATGCAAAGTGAATTCCTGGAAAAAGCCGGTCTTGATAATAAGCACCGGGAGAGATTTTCCGGTTTGTTCGCAGACAGGTCCGGAGAACGGGTAATGACCCTGTGGTCGAAATACCGTGATACAATACTTTCCCTCGTTGACAGTGATGTAGTAGAAAAGTTTTTCAGGCAATATTATTATACCCCCGCTTCACTATTGTATGCGTACCAGCATACATCGTTTACAGATATTATGAAAAACGTTTATCTGGGTTGTCGAAAGTCAAAAAGAGGCTTTGAAGTATAATAAGAGTGATTACTACGGAATAAACAGTAAAATAAAGATTATTTACTATAGTACTTCATTATTCGGCGAATCGGTGAAAATTGAGATCGAGTAACAAGGGTAAAGGTATATATGTCATTTGAACAGTACATGGGATTTGCATCGAGCATCTTATTTTTTGGACTGTTGTTGTCCCCCCTGTGTATAAAATTATACAGGAAGGTGGTGAACAGCGAAGAGGAACGAAGAAAAACTATGGACCTGTACAGGCGTCTCGACCCCAAAACACATATATTACGACAGGTGCCATACAGCATGATCAACGAATACAGGGCGTTGACCGGGAAAAAGGATTAACAGGTAGACCTTTTCATCTGATCCCATCATATGCCAAACCCGTCACTTGTCACTGTCCTTCCCCCTGTCACTCATCCACTAATAAAGTTGAACCACTATGGAACACAAAAACCTGTTGACGAAAGGCACACGTTGTATTAAATTACATCATGAAGAACATTAACTGGAACCAGGAAAAGAACAGGCATCTTATTGTTGAACGCGATATTTCTTTTGAAGTGGTGGCAAGTTATATTGAAAACGAGGGAATAATCGATATAATTGATCACCCAAACAGGCAAAGGTATGAAGGACAAAAGATATTTGTGATAGCGATTGAAGGTTATGTGTACCTGGTCCCTTTTGTAGAAACAGAAAAAGAGCTGTTTTTAAAAACAATAATACCCAGTAGAAAAGCTACACGGGATTACCTGGGGAGGTAGTATAATGGCACGAAAATATGACCTTGATAAAGAAGAAAAAGACATACTTGATTCATATGAAAGAGGTGAATGGGTAACCGTTGACGATATGGAAAAAGAGAAAAAAAGATACGCCGAATATGCACGGTCAACGCTTAAAAAAGATAAAAGAATAAACATAAGGATTTCACAAAAAGACCTGGAATCCATTCAAAATATTGCAATCGAAGAAGGGATCCCATACCAGACACTAATCTCAAGCCTGATCCATAAATATGTAACCGGAAAAATAGTAGAGAAGAACAAGGCTTCATGATACCCAACCACCTCCTCCCGGTCTCCCCCTTGAAGGGGGAGAGG
>CAZVRB010000205.1:0-2651 GCA_964629365.1 uncultured Leptospiraceae bacterium | reverse complement strand
TTCAGGTACAACTACATCTTATATAACAGGAAAACAGTAAACGTGATCACACCGGGAACATCCAACGTAGACGTGTTCAAGCTTAAGCTTGATTCCATTCCAAGGCCCATCTATCCACTGGATGAGATTGATTCGTGGAGATTATGATGCGGTAACATTTTAAATATTAATTGGAAATATTCTTGCTATACTAACTTGATTATTACAATTACAAGTATTACGATTACAAGTACGGTTATTATACCCATGAAAGTCCTCCGATTGCCTGCATTTAATTGTTATTAAATAGTAGTATGAAACTCTTTGTCGTGTCAATTGAATTACATCATGTTCTATAGACCGCCCACTCACGGTGAAACAGGAATACTGCAAGAAAACTCAGGATCCCGCCATACACAACACCCCAAATAATCGCCGGGATCACTATATCCATCCTGGGAATATCCATGGCACATGTCCGCAACGCAAGGGCAATGTTCACCAGGGGCACATGGGGGTAATACGCGGGCATTGTTTTCAATGAAACGGCACCTGCCATGTATACCGCGGTCATGCAGATCACCAGTATGGGCATTCCCATCAATTGTGCCTCCCTGCTTGATCGGGCAAACACACCGGCTGCTATTTCTATAGCGCTGAATATCATGGTAAGGATAAGGGCAATCATGAGAATAATAGCTATAGACCATAATGATACACTGAAATCCATGGAGCTTTCAGTAAAAACTGATGGCGAAAGAAGGTATGAGATCAATAAGCCGGTACAGAAGGCGGTAACACTGACAAAGCCGGCAATGGTGACGGCCTCAAGCTTTCCAAGTATTATGACAGTGCGTGAGGTTCCGGTGCTGAGAAGGGGTTCAAGGCTTTTACGCTCCTTCTCTCCCGCACTGATGTCCGCGGCAATAGGCAGCGGGCAAGTACAACAGAAGATAAAAAGAAATACGGGAACCAGTGTGGACAGGAAAAGCCAGCCGCCGGCTTTTTTAACCGGGTGCATGGGCATCATCTCAACGTGAATCTGCCCGGCATTGGAATTCATAGATTTCAGCAGGGCGGCAACGTGTGATGCCGCATCAATTGATCTCCTGTCAATATTGTCATACAGTAACCGTACCCCTGTCTTTTTATCGTGTCCTTCCTTCACCGCAGCATCGATTGAACCTTCACGAATTCCCTGTTTAACGTCATCCACCTCTGCCAGGGAAACTTTCGGGTCATTCAATAATATTTCACGCAACTGTCCCTGTACACGTATTGATATCCTGAAGCTTTCAGTAGTATCACCCGATCCTGTCATTCCCCTCATGGTAAAAAACACCATGGGAAACAATAGAAGAGGAACTATTACAGAAATAATTACCGTTCTCCTGTCACGGACGATGTCCGTCAGTTCTTTTTTTAGAATGAACATTACCCGCATTAGTCGTGTATCCTGTATCCTGTATATTCCATGAAAGCGTCTTCAAGTGATGAGAATCCCTTTATCACCTCGTTAATTGCACCCTGCGCAACGGAACCCCCTCCATGCAGGATGATGGCATTATCACACAGCGCAGAGGCAACCCCGATGTCATGGCTTGAAAGTATTACCGTTTTCCCCTGATTCCTGTAATGATTGATTGCGTCATAAATTATCCGTGATGAACCCATGTCAAGACCTGCCGCGGGTTCGTCAAGCAGCAGTACCCGGGGATCATGTATCAGTGTTCTTGCGATGGCGGTTTTCTGCAGCATTCCCGTTGAGAAGGTTCCTGCCCTTCTGTCAATGTATTCAGTCATGTCCAGCATAATGACAAGCTCTTCCAGTCTGGTAGCGGCAGTTTCGACGGAGACCCCGTTCAATCCGGCAAAATAGAGTATGTTTTCACGTGCAGTCAGCCGGTCATAAAGGCCGGTAACGCCACCGAACAACACGCCGATTGTGCGGCGAACATGGGATGAGTGTTTCTCAACGTCATATCCACAGATCACCGCGGAACCACTGGTTGGTTTGATCATTGTGGAAAGCATACGCAGTGTTGTGGTTTTGCCCGCACCGTTTTCACCCAGCAGACCGGTAATCTCACCCGGCCTGCACACAAATGACAGGTTATCCACTGCGTAAACCACACTTCCTTTAAACTTTTTGGAAAGACCTTTGACGGCTATTCCCGCTGTTTCAGTTAAAACGGTATTACTCATTTATATGTAAAACCTGCATTTTGAGTATGATTTGCAAGTTGATTATTGTGCTGTTGTTACTATTTGTAAAGCAGTTATCTGGATTATTAATCATTATAGTTTTCATTGACATACATAAAATAAAACATATAATTTCCAGGTTATATCAATTTATAATTACGAGGTATTGTTATGTATTGTAAAAAGACACTTCTGCTGATAATGACAATACTACTGTTAATATCAGTAAATTCCAAACTTGTGGCCATGCACATGAACGCCGGTGCATCGGTCTGGTATGCCTGGTGGGATCCCATGTGGGAGAATGCGTTTAAGGGTGATGCGGTTGACAATCCTGATAACTACTCAACTGATGATCCATCATTTTCTACGGATCCTGCCTTTTTAGCAGGTCCGGCTTTGTCATTCACGTTAAATCCTTTATGGTCAATATCAGCAAGTTTCATGTACGGTAAATATGATGCAGA
>CAZVRB010000204.1:0-2659 GCA_964629365.1 uncultured Leptospiraceae bacterium | reverse complement strand
GCGATGCTGTAGAACACGAAGCCCCAGACCAGCATGGTGGTGATGTTGAATTCCCGGCGTTCCTTTTTGATTAGGGAAAGCAGGCCGAAGAATCCCGCGCAGTAGAACAGGGCGTGGGCAAATATCTCGCTGAAGAAGAAAGCCTGCGCCCACAGGGTAAGCTTCCTGGGGGTAGGGGGGATCATGCCGTCGGGATAGTACAGGGCAAACAGTGCGAAGACAGCCAGGAGCACCAGGCCGTAGAGTATGTCGTCCCTTTTCTGTACCAGGTACAACGTGATGAGCACCGCGGCAATGCCCCAGGGCAGCAGGTAGACGCTGTCGGTGATGCCGTTGGGAATGAAGATGCCTCCGATCCAGCCCCGCGAGATCATGTAGGCGGTGTGCAGGATGAAGCCTGCCAGGAGTCCCGCGAAGGAGGGGCGGGGCTTCTGCAGAAACACCAGGGCCGTGGCCAAAAGATACAACGTCACCGCCCCGTAGAACAGCCAGTGTATGGTAAAATTTTGCATTGCGTGGTATCCCTTCTATTATTTTATGACTTCTATGATCATTACGTGGGTCAATCCCCATACGTCCCTGTCAACGTAGTAATCTGTGACGGGCCCAAGCATGGGGCCGCCCTTGTGGGGCTTACCGTCAAGGGTGGTGATGAGCATCATGTCCTTACCTGCCTGGTGCTCAAATATCTCGCGGCCGGAGAAGAGGCAGCGGTACCCGTCACACGCGGTGAAGAGGAACCAGCTTTTCCTGTCGCATCCCGGGAAATTCTTTTTCAGAAATGACCGCAGGTCATAACCGGTTGCCGTGGAGATGCCCTTGTAGCCCCGTCCGTGGCCTACCCGTATCCACTGGTTGTAGCGTGCCGACGTCACGCCGCTGTAGGTGACCGGCATGGACTTTCCGCCCACAACGCGGCTGATACCGCTTGATGCGCACTTGAGACCCTTCTGTGTTTTGGGCAGCAGGCTGCTCTGCGCATAGGGCACGGTGAGGGTCATCTTTACAACGTTATCAAGGTAACGGGAAGTGTCACCGTCACGGGGGCATATAAGCCTGAGGCCCTCGATGTTTTCTTTATATACGTTTTTGGTGTATTTCTCAGGATCTTTGCTGGGCAGTAACTCTTCCCTGTTATATGCGATTGTAACGGGAAGGCAGTCGGTGGTCATGGTGAGCTCCCCGTAGCTGAAACGTGACTTCTTGCCTTCGGCGTTAATAAAGGTGACCACGATGTCATGCGGCGCGTCAAAGGCCGCGTCTTCCGGTTTTTTCACCGGTATCCCTTCAAGTATATGAAGGACGGGGATGCCGTGGTAACGGTATGTCCCCATGAAATCACCCTTTGGAGTTACCTCCCTGGTTCGGATATACGTCGGTGCCAGGGCGTTCAGGGCGTCATTGTCGAAGGTGTAGTTTTTCTCAAGCATGCCGGTGACTTCCAGTGACACGCCAGATGGTACAGCCTGCCGGTATGCCACCGGGGTGGCGCCGGTGATGGCCATCACCGCGTGATGATTGTTGGCGGAGAATTCCCTGTAGCCTATAAAAATGAGTAGTATTAGTATGATTGCGGATAGTGTGTAGGTGAGTTTCTTATTCATGATGGTACTCCTGAAATAAAAAATATGCGCGGGGAACAATGTCCCCGCGCATCATTGGAGATGCGTGTATGCGAAATGCTATAGTTTAGCATTGGCGCCAAAGTAGAACATACGTCCGGGGCCCGGATTGAACGGGTCGGCGTTGTAATCGTCGAGTACGTTGTCACACTTGACATATACTTCGTAGTTTTTCAGGAACTTCTGTGATATCTTTATGTTGACTTTCAAAGGATCATGAAGTTTTTCAGTTGTGTAGTACCTGGTTGTATATGGTTCTGCAGTAATTCCGGGGGCTTCTTTCATTACGTAAATATACTCGTTGGTTTTATAGTTACCCCAGATCATGAGACTGGTTTTAGTAACAAAATTCATGGCCAGGTTTACACCAAATTGATGTTCGGGTGTCTCTGCAACAGTCTCACCGTAAGTTGCAGGAGAGTCATCATAATCCTTAGCATGGGTGAATACATATGAGAAAGAGCAGGTGAGATACCCCATGCTTGATATCTTGATCTTATTCAGTGATATAACATTTTCAAATCCCTGTGTAACTCTACCCTCAATATTCGTAATTACATCGTCGTCTGCAACTGCATCGTAAATTCTTTCAAGCTTGTCCTCGAATTTTGTATAATAGTAATCGGTTCTGAAACTAAGCTTTCTTTCTATGAAGAATAATTCAAAACCTAAATTACCATTATATGATCTTTCTGGTTTAAGCTTGTAATCTACACCGGCATCATCATTGTCAGAGAATTGATGCATATTCGGGAATTCTATTTTCATTGAGGCTGAACCCCTGATAGTTAACAGGTCTTTAAGAGGATCATAGACAAAACCGGCTACAGGGTTGAATGAATCGGTTGTACCCCAGATGTCAGAGCTTTCTTCCGGCTTGGTGCGTTTTATCAATGAATCACCCAGGTTGTCACTCGATTTAAATATATCAAGTTTCTGTGCGTCATATGAACAACCGGCAGTTAATGCCAGATCGCCGAAACCTGTTTCAAACTTTGCCTCATCTTCAAGCGCAAGGGTAACATACGATGCCCGCA
>CAZVRB010000203.1:0-2692 GCA_964629365.1 uncultured Leptospiraceae bacterium | reverse complement strand
CTCCGCGCCTCCGCGTGATACCAGTTTAGCATGGTGAAATTAACCGTTGAAAAAATTACTTTATGAAACCATAAATTTGTGGTATAAATAGTATACTTCATCATAAATCGAACATAATCATCAGAACCAAAGGTACATAATTATGACAAACGGAGAAAACATAGTTGAACCAAAGCATCTGATCATTCCAGACGAAGTACTTCCTGAAGGTATACCAATTATACCCATTACCCATCGCCCCATATTTCCCGGCATGATGATCCCACTGGTAATATCAGGTGAAAACATGATGCTGGCGGCAAAAGAGATCGCCGATAGCGAACGAAAAATCGGCGGGGTAGTGCTGATAAAGGACCAGAAAGAAGGAGATGCCGCTAAATCTGAAGATCTGTACACGGTGGGAACTTCCATCAAGATATTAAGAATCGCTCCAATTGATGATAATACTGTGCAGGTGATGGTAAACGCCTTGAAACGGTTTACCCTTGATAATGTTATTACCGATGAACCGGTTATCAAGTGGAAGGTATCCCATCATTATGAAGCCCCCTATGAATCGACTGAAGAAATGAAGGCATATTCGACCGCTATAATCTCCTCGGTGAAAGAGTTGATAAAGAACAACAATCTATTCCAGGAAGAAATGAAGCTTTTTCTGAATCGCTTCAGCATTGAAGACCCGGGTAAGCTTTCCGATTTTGTAGCATCCATGACATCAGCAGATCCTGCCGAGGTACAGGATATACTTGAAACATTTGATGTTCGCGAACGAGTGGAGAAAGTGCTGGTTCTGCTGAAAAAAGAGCTCGAAATGAGCAAAATACAGAAAAAAATTCAAAAGCAGATAGAAGAAAAAATTGCCACACATCAAAAAGAATTTTTTCTCAAAGAACAGCTTAAAGAAATAAAAAAAGAACTGGGAATCGAGAAAGATGAGAAAACATCCGAGATCGAATTGTTTGAAGAACGGGCTAAAAAGCTTACATTCTCAGAAGAAGCAGAGAAAAGATTCAACGAAGAGATTGAAAAACTAAAGGTACTGGAACCCCATTCAGCAGAATACGGTGTAAGCCGAAATTACCTCGATTGGCTCACATCCGTGCCATGGGGGGTCTACTCAGAAGACAACTATGACATTCCAAAAGCCAGGAAGATTCTCGACCGGGATCATTACGGCCTGGAAGACATAAAGGAACGGATACTTGAATTTATCAGTACCGGAAAGATGAAAGGTACCATAACGGGTTCTATAATATGTTTTGTAGGCCCGCCTGGAGTTGGTAAAACATCAATCGGCAGATCTGTGGCAGAAGCACTGGGGCGCAAGTTTTACCGGTTTTCCCTGGGGGGAATGCGTGACGAAGCAGAGATCAAGGGACATAGAAGAACCTACATCGGGGCTATGCCTGGCAAAATGATACAAAGCCTTAAACAGGTTGAAACAGCCAACCCGGTAATCATGCTGGACGAAATTGACAAGATTGGAACAAGCTTCCAGGGAGACCCTGCTTCCGCCCTGCTGGAAGTTCTTGACCCTGAACAGAATATACAATTTCTCGACCATTACCTGGATGTCCGTTTCGATCTTTCCAACGTGTTATTCATCGCAACGGCCAACCAGATTGACACAATACCCCTGCCCCTTCTTGACCGTATGGAGTTAATGCGTTTATCAGGCTATATTCTCGAAGAGAAAGTTGAAATTGCCAAACGCTACCTCATACCCAAACAGCTTGCAGGGCACGGTCTGAAAAAAAGCCAGGTTTCCATCAATACTTCTGCGTTGAAGTCAATCATTAACGGGTATGCCCGTGAAGCCGGGGTAAGAAGCCTGGAAAACACCCTCAGGCGCATCATGAGAAAAACAACAAGAAAGATCGCCGAGAATGATGAAGAAAAGATCAAGATCACGAATGACAATATTGAAGAATATCTTGGCAAGCCAAGATTCACAGAAGAAGCACTGTATAAAAAAACTGTTGCCGGCGTTGTACTCGGGCTGGCATGGACAAGCCTTGGTGGAACAACCCTGTATATCGAGGCCACTGCCATACCATCCAAAGCCAAGGGCTTCACCCAGACGGGACAGCTTGGCAATGTGATGAAGGAATCAACAGAAATAGCGTATTCATTTATACGCTCAAGGGTGAAGGAGTATGGAATTTCTGAGGACTTCTTCGACAATCATTTTATTCATCTGCATGTTCCTGCCGGAGCCACACCCAAGGACGGCCCATCAGCCGGTATAACCATGGCGACCGCCCTCTATTCTCTGGTAAAGAATAAACCTTTAAAGAAACGGCTGGCCATGACAGGCG
This sequence comes from uncultured Leptospiraceae bacterium, assembly GCA_964629365.1. Classification (GTDB taxonomy): domain Bacteria; phylum Spirochaetota; class UBA4802; order UBA4802; family UB4802; genus M55B154. Next base: position 374 of record CAZVRB010000203.1, on the reverse strand, counting down.
AGATCACCATCACGGGCAAGGTGCTGCCCATCGGCGGCGTAAAAGAAAAGACCCTGGCTGCCAAGCGGGCAAAGGTAAAAACGGTTATTTTCCCCCTTGAAAACCAGAAAGATTTCGATGAACTTCCCGATCACGTCAAGAAGGGAATCGAGGCTCACTTCGTCAACTACTTCGATGAGGTGCTTGAGATTGTTTACTAATTTTTACGGATTACCGCAAAGACGCAGAGGGCGCAAAGAGCGCTAAGAAGAATATATATAAAAATATGGCTCATTCCGGAATGTTGGGAAAAACCATCAAAATATATTATATGAATATTAATTATTATTAGTCCCCCAAAGAAAACACTTATGATATAATAAGGTTTTATATAT
>CAZVRB010000202.1:475-2736 GCA_964629365.1 uncultured Leptospiraceae bacterium | reverse complement strand
GAAATATCCGAAATTACCGGGCTATCGGTTGAGGAAATTAAAAGTTTGAAGTGAATTTTTATTCACCGTTCGCTCTTCACTGATAACTTATCATTGTTCATATCAACCTATTACAGGAAAATGACGGCTAATAACGCCGTCTTTTTTTATGCAAAAAACCGATACATCTCATGCCTTATCCGTCTAAAAGGTACGATGAAAACACGGAGGCTGGCATGGTTGATTGTGTAAACCTGTGGTACATGGACAGGAATTACCCGCTGTATAGAAGTCCGAAAAATATTTTCGCCTGTATATACGCCCTTGTGAGTCATGGTATGGAAGATGGGAGAATTGAATTCAATGTTATATGGTACGTGCTGGTTGACAGTAGTGGAACCACGTATATCTTCGACGAGGAAACCGGTGGCATGTACCCGCTTGAAGAAGGTGATAATCCCGAAGACATGATGCGTCGCACTGGAGTGAAAAGGGACAACATACTTGTGGTAACCATGCCCGAACTTGATTCGCTTACCCCGCCGCCGGGATGGGACATGTACGACCGGGAAAGTGGCTCGTGGTTAGATTACCTCGAGGCACTTTACAGCGTGATAGAAAGGGGAAACAGGATGCTAGAAGAACTTGACTCACTTGAAAAGGGGCAAGGTAACAGTAATAAACCGGGACCCGGGCATCATGTTGCCTGAAATGGAGGTGAAGGCGTGGCGGTATTGTATATATGTCAGCAGGGAACATCGGTACACCGCGACGGTGAGCGGTTAAGTGTTAAGGACGGGACACGCCAGGTGGCCTCGGTACGGCTTGCCGAGCTTGAACGGGTGCTTGCATACGGCAATATAAACTTTACAACGGCTGCCCTGAAGACACTTTTGAAAAGCGGTATTCCCGTGAGCCTTCTCAGCAGCCGGGGAGCCATTCGGGGAATGGTGGAATCACCTGCCGGCAAGAACGCTGCCAGGAGAATGGAACAGTACCGGAAAAGCGATGACCCCGCGTGGCGGCTGGAATTTTCACGGCGGGTCGTTGACGGGAAAGTAAGAAACTCTGGTGAGTGGATCAACCGGTACCATCGAAGGCATCCATTCCCTGATATGCAGGGGTACAGGGATACCATATCCGCCGTACTCAGGAGAATCGCGAAGTCTGAAGATATTGACACGCTTCTTGGGCTTGAAGGTCTTGCAGCCCGGGTGCATTACCACATGATGTCCATGATGATCCCGCCCGAATGGCACTTCACCGGTCGTAACAGGCGTCCCCCGCGTGATCCGGTAAATTCCATGTTGTCGCTTGGTTATACCCTGCTGTGTACCGAGATTCATGGCGTTCTTGAATCCTTCGGACTTGACCCGTACGTGGGCTTCTATCATGTCCGGGAGTACGGCAGGCCCTCCCTTGCCTGTGATATCGAAGAAGAATTCCGCACCATCGTTGTTGACCGTTTAGTGCATTACCTCGTTAAACAGGGAATGGTGAAACCACGCCATTTTTTCATGGAATCAAAAGAAAAGGGGTGCAGGTTCAGGGAAGAACCGCTTAAAAAGTTTTTTACATCCTATGATCGCTGGATAAACAGTGATCTCGGTTTCAAGGAGCCGGCAACCCTTCGCAATCTCATCTGGCGACAGGCTGACAGGCTTACGCGAAGTATCGACAGGAACAAAGAATACAGGCCGCTTTTGTATGGTGAATATGATGTTTGTTGTAGTGACCTATGACATCACCGATGACAGGCGCCGCCGGCGGGTGCATAAGATCATGAAAAATTTCGGCACCCGGCAGCAATACTCCGTGTTTGAGTGCGATATCAGCCAGGGGGAACTTGCCCGCATGCGTCTCCTGTTAAAGGCGGAGATTGATCCATGGGAGGATTCTATCAGGATTTACCGTATGTGCGGGGGCTGCAGGGTGAAGGTGACGGTTGAAGGTAACGGTGATATTTTTGAGAAGCCTCTCGTGTACGTTGTGTGATATTCATCAATATGAATATTTTGAAAATGAGTTATCATGCATACGAAGTTCTTGACATATAAAGAATTGCGGGTAATATTTACCATGTATAAAATAAGTGTTGATGTACCGGGTAAAAATAGAAAAAATACCGATATTGTCATGGCTATACCCGTCATATAAATAAAAGCAGCTTCTTACGTAAAACTACTATTTATTGGTATATATTGCTATGGCAAAAACTTTTATAAGTTTTCTTGGCGCGTCCGGTTACACCGGGGCCGAACTTGTCCGGCTGATCGCCACAC
>CAZVRB010000202.1:0-465 GCA_964629365.1 uncultured Leptospiraceae bacterium | reverse complement strand
CGTCCGGTTACATCCCGTGTGATTACCAGTCACCTTTTGATAAGAATGAAACACATTTCAGCACTTACGTTCAGGATGCCATTGTTCGGACTATCATGAAGCCCGTAAGCGTAGATGATAGTGTAATACTTTTTCTTACCGGTGATGCCCGGCGTAAAAACTGGGAGGATGCTGAAGGCCGCCAGGGTCTTCGCACGGTGCTTGAAAATATACTCGGTGAGAAAGAGTTTTCGTTTTCCATTGTTGACGTGGATATTCCAGACGTGAAAGACCAGGATGGTATCTGGGAGGTATTTGGCATTGCCGGTGAGCATATTCCCGGGGACTGCGAGGTTATTTTTGATATCACCCACGCGTTCAGATTTCTCCCAATGCTTGGTATGGTGCTGGTGAACTACCTCAGGTTCGTGAAAAACATCACCTTGAGCGGAATATATTACGGCGCCTTCGAAAAACTGGGTACAC
>CAZVRB010000201.1:0-2737 GCA_964629365.1 uncultured Leptospiraceae bacterium | reverse complement strand
CACCGATAAAAGTCCACCAAGGAATAGTACCGGTTTCAGGTTTTGGGCATAATCTTCTTCCAACACTTTCATGTAGAAAAGAATAAGCAGCAACGCGGTGTACAACAGGGCACCCCAGCCTCCCAGCGGGATTCCCAAAAACTGTGAGTAGACACTTGTATTCACCAGCCCGCAATCTGTACTCTGTCCCATGGTGCACATACTGTATAAAAGAGTTCCGGGCTCCTGTGGGAAATAGTGAATAAACATGAGATAGAGGGACAGCACAAGTCCCCCAAGAGACAGTATGGCTATGGCGAACTTAAAAAGTTTTTGCCGTAATTCGGTTTTCATCTCTGGTCCTAAAATTGTACCCTGAGAAGTATGGGCTGGTACTTCAGCGGGTGAATAAATAGTGAATACAATGTATCATTGCTTGAGTATATCTCTTTTCCTGAGTAATACCAGCCCGGTTTGTCGGGATCATCTGATTCAAGCTTCGGTGCGGTGTATACCACGTTCTTTGCTGCACTGTCAAGCATTGAAAAATCATCGAAGCGCACTACCGTGATCTTGCCGTTGAAGGTCTGGCAGTAAGTTATCATGTACTTTTTGAAATATTCATTATACGAGATGGAACACTCCCCTGCCACGTCGTTCAGAAAGGGGCTGGCTTTTTCTATGTCATTCACCCATTTCCCGTCCGAACGCAGAAAGGTATAGGCTTTCGGATCAGTAATCTTATCCTCGGGAACCCGGGTTATCTTCACCGGTGAGGTGAGGTCTTTTTTCGCGTACTGCCCGATGGTGTATACGTACCCCTCTTTGCGCATAACGCAGGCGCCGAATGCGGGGTAGCTGCCCGGGAACAGGTTTTTTACTCGTTTAAAGTCAACCCGGTCACCCACTTCCCAGCCTTCGGGGATATCCCAGCGGGCTATTCCTATAGATTCTAACGCGAAGCCGAAGGGGTTTCCCTCTTCAGTCACCTTCATTTCCAGGTAATAGACATACATGGTGTTCTCGAGCTTCACCCCGTCGAGGGCCCAGAGTCTCACTTTATAAGGATTCTCCCCTTTTCTGTACCTGATAAAGGGAACGATCTTGCCCTTCTCGCGGTAATAGGTAAATTCCGGGTTTTGCACGTTGTCTTCGTTCAGTTTTTGGCTGAAGGCCAGGGAATTTGGTATCATCTTTTCACCGATGATGGTGTCACCGAATGTCCACATGGTGTGGGTGCTGGTGAATTCCACCGGGGTTACGCCGTCCTGGCCGTCGATGTGGTCTAAGCGCGAGGGGGCGAATACGCCCAGGTTTTCTGCTTTTGGGGTGCAGGAGAGGAGGAATGCTAATCCAATAACCGCAATGAAGCTATTTCTTTGTTTATTTTTAAACATAGTATCCTGGAGTATTTTAAAATTAAGGACCAGCAACACATCTTACAAAACAAAAATTATCATCAGACTTTTGATGTAATGCCACATTACCATAGGTAAAATCAATTGTATAAGCATGCGTTGTCAAACTATCTCTCGCGTATGTGGTAGAAGACCAGTAATGCCATTTTATTGCATTTGGAAAACTTGCTTCATCAACCATGGGTGATAACTCGAATCTGTATAAAACAATGCTTTGCAATTCCCTGATGTTTGGTAAACGCCAGTTATAATCCCCTAAATTAAGATTTTTACATAGTTGCAAAGCTTCTTCCCATGAATATTTTCCAACCCTCCCATCACATTCTGGCGAATCATCTACATCATTATTGACGCCAGCACTACATTTGGTCCATACTAAACCTGTTTTTTTATCAATAACAACCTCTGGATCAGCTCCTGCATCAGAACAAGAAACATTAAAATGCATACTTAATACAATAATAAAAAGTATGTAATTTATATTTTTAAATATTATCATAATTGTTCATATATTCATATATAGATTATTTATCAAGACGCACACATTTTACAAAGTATTGTGGCGGTGAGGCGGATAAATCTATAACGTTTATCCATCCATCCCAGAAATGAATGTAAAAAACACTATCAGATATAATTTCAGTAGTTGACCAATATCCATTGGTGACACTAAAAGCAAGAGTTCCATCGTGCTGAATATCGATGAAAATACTTGAATCATAAGCTCCACCAGCTTGCCCAACATCTATAATTGAAAATAGCTCCGAAATGGAAGGCATTCTCCAATCATCATATCCATCAAGTGTCATGCCTTCACAATTTGCTTTTGCAACATCCCAGTCGTAAACCTGTGGTGATCCAGAACAATCTGAAGATGTGTCCGGATAAGAACACTTTTGCCACATCAATCCTGTTACATGATCAGTTACAGTTCCATCTCCATTATCACTTAAACTGATTTCTCTTGGAATATTTATATAATCAGCATCTTCACCAAAAACCGCAGTATATCCAGTTGATTGTCCGGAATCTGGTATCATAAAATATACCCTATTCAAACCGAAGTCATCAAGATAATAGTATCCTTCCGCTTCCATGGTCTCGTAAAATTCATCTTCACATGCGGGAAAGGATACTAAAAGTAATAATAGTACCGGAATTATAAATAATTTCACTGATATACCATATAAGAAAAATTCTCTTAGATTCATTCCATTTATCTATTAATCACTTGTTGACAATACCATACATCATGCAGTCCAGTAAGACTTTTTTGTAAAGAATAATTTTACCAATTACTTATTTCATGAGTGAACTTTGTCAAGGGGGTTTTCCCCGGC
>CAZVRB010000200.1:0-2842 GCA_964629365.1 uncultured Leptospiraceae bacterium | reverse complement strand
TCCCCCCCTTTTTACTCGTATAGGTATATGAGGACAAAAAACTTATACGGAGAAAGACATGATAACAATGGACGCCAAACCACTAAACTCAGATCTGCTGCTGCATTACAACGATTATTTCGTGGAGAAAAAAGCCTCCATGGATATTCTCAAGGACTTTTTGTATAATATCACCTCCATGATCGACCGTGATAAGAATTTTTTACCGGGCGACATGATCGAGGAAATCATGACAACGGTAGATACCAGCAATACTGCATACGCCATGCGGTTTGTGAAAATGTACGCCGATTACCTGGGATCAATCGCCGAATTGCTTCACAATATCAGGGATACATCTACCATTGAAGAAGAGAAGCAGGTAAATGATACGTTGATGAACCTTTACTTCACGTATTTCGACCTGAAGGACAGTGATTTTTCAGAAATGATAGAGCTGATACGGGGGTATGCCGGTATCACCATAAGCAATTCACTGCATATGCTAAAGATAGATGGACCTGTGACAATAAAAAGTTTAACGAAAAAACTAAAAGGGAAACTACATCCTTCACTGATTGGCCTGCTGGCAACCCTGATGGGCAGGTTGGAAGCAATGTTCGAAAAACCTGAAGAGGTAAACCACGAAAACCTGTGCGGGGTATTCACACTTATGGTTATAATCGTGTCAATTGTCACCACGTATATAGACATAGATCCTTTTGAAAAATTGTTTGAAGAAGGGATAATACCCTCGTTTAAATGAATTCATGTCCATTGCCACATGGCCGGGAGTTATATGCGCACATTTACCCGTTATTGTTACTTTACAATATAATTGACATTATGTACATGTTCGGATACATTTAACATATAAATACAGGCTCATCGGAGGTTTCCATGTCTAAAGATATACACATACGGGTAAATGACAGCGTATACGAAAAACTAAAAACGGCCGCGGAGGGGCAGCAGCGAAGCATTTCAACCTTTATGGAATATACAGCATTGTCCCACCTGGGCGATGATGTTCAAAAACAGGATGACATCACCAGCCTTGAACAACTGGCCAGAAGTCTGAAAGACGAGATCAAAGGCAAACGAAAGAACAGCTACAAGGTTGTGGCCTGATAAGCTACAGAAAAAGCTATTTATTTACCATTTTAACGGACTACGGTTACGTGGTTCCGGCCGGATTTCTTTGACTTGTACAATTCATTATCAATTCGCTCTATAAACTTGTCCATGTCCCTGTCATCCGGACGCACCTCACCTACCCCGAAACTGCACTTAATCTCGATACCACTGTCTCCGGTAGCAGTTTGCAGTTGCTCATGGATAGTGTGCGCTACTGCTGATCCACCCTCAACGCTGGTTCCGGGTAATGCCAGTAAAAACTCATCCCCTCCAATGCGTCCAACGTAATCGGTTGCCCGTATCCTGCTCTTCACAATTTCAGTAAACTCTTTTAAAACCCGGTCTCCTGCAGCATGACCATACCTGTCATTTATCTCCTTGAAATAATCCAGGTCCATGTACACAAGTGAAAGGGGTGTACTGTAACGGCAGAACCTCTCAAAGTCTTCATTAAGTCGAACAAGGAAGGTATTACGGGAATAGGCACCGGTAAGAGTATCATAATCCACCAGCTGCTCAAGTTGTCTCTGGGTGGTACTGGTTTTATATGCAAGGTAAAGCAGCAGCAAAACAAGCACCCCCAGGAGGGCAATGTTTACGGTATAATTGGTACGCGTGCTGCGGTACGCGCTGTTATCAACCTGGTTAACCAGGAAGGCAACGGGTCTACCTTCAAAATTACTGATAGATAAGAAAACAAGATCTTCGTTATTCTTCGTGTGAACAATAAACGTGCTTAGTTTCTCCTGGCTGATTTTAGATAGAATTTTTTTCTTTTCAGAACCCGTAAGTTTTTCTTCGGGAAAACCGGTACCGGGAAGTTCATGATCAAACACATATTCATCGGTCAAAGCCCAGCGTATGTAATTATCCTGTTCACTGGCAAAAACCTTCTCCGCTACCACCCTGGATGACAATAAAAACTGTATATCTCTACCATACAGTTTTCTGAGAATCTCCACAACTGCCTTCATGGAAATACTGACCTCAACGGATCCTGCGTGTTCGCCATTGTATTCAAGGGGATAGACATACCTGTACCCGTTAATGATCCTTCCTTCCTCGAATCCCTGTGCGAATTCACCGGTATTGTTCACATGTCTTACCGTAGCCCGTACATCGGTCAGATCATCCCCCCACCTGGATGGTTTATGAAACCTGTAAAAACTGGTATTGTCTGCCAGGTGAAAATGAAGCTGTCGGAAATTGTAGCCACGCATATGACCATAATGAACATTAAGAATGCGTCCCAATCGCTTTCTGAGTCTTTTTTTCTCTTCAATTCCCGCAGAAAAAGAAGCCCTGTAGATGATACCAGCAATGTCAGGCCTGTTGATGACATTTTCAAATATACTCAGAGATACCACACGATACCCGGCAACGATGGCTTCAAGCTCTTTCTCAACTGATTTTATTTTTTCGTTTTCAATCTGGGAAATGGTATTTCTGTGTTCTGTTGTTAATAGTATGGAGAAGAGAATAAGAAGAACGATAATAACCGGAAAAACAATTCTTCGTATATTTATACCATGCATATCACTCATTAATTTATCCAGGCAACCCTGTAAGGGAAGTACATATATATTCCCCTTTTACCTGTAAATAATCAAGTTATTTCTTTTTTACCTGGATAGTTCAATTCAATTGAAGGACGTGAAGCCTGTTCATGAGACCTCTTTCTTGTAATGACGGGAGCTGATGCGGGGTTCTGTCTCGTTTTCGGGAT
>CAZVRB010000199.1:0-2883 GCA_964629365.1 uncultured Leptospiraceae bacterium | reverse complement strand
AGTTCAAGTTCATATTCACCATCATATTCAGTACCATCAGCAACAACTGTACCATCGGTTTCCTGTGAAAAAGAATTCAGTATCATAATTGCGCCACTGAAGGACCATAAGCCATCATCGCTCTGATAACCAAGCAATGGCCCGGCAATGAAACCGAAACCCTTTTCTGGACTTGAATCAACCTCAGCATTGCCAATTGGATAATTAGTTTCAAGATCATTCTCAATATCTTCACCTGCAAGATCAATCAGCTCCTGGTCAATGGCCGAGTCCCATACCGCGAACCATGACTTTGCCCCGATCATGAAAGTTCCCGCGTGTCCCCCGGTGGGATACGCTATCACGACGAAAGACAGTACAAACAGTAACACACATATAATACGTATTGTTCTTTTCATGGCAGGTCTCCTTTCACATGTTATTACAACATTCCAGGAGAAAATCTTTCTTAGAGGGTCATGGGGACACCGAGGGCAAGCCTGGAAAGATTTTTCCTGGCTTTCTCATAATCACTGTCATACTGCAGGGCCTTCTTGAAGTCTTTCTTCGCCTCTTCCTTCACTTTTTTGACTTCATCCTTCTCGCCCTTCTTTTCAAGCACAGCCATTTCTTCAACCTTCTCCTCGCCGCTGTAATTGGCCAGGGAGGCTTTCACCACTTTCGTCTCGTATTTCTTTCGAAGCTTCTTTTTTGCTTCGGGGGATATGGCAAGCTTCATACCATCGGTGATCTTGATGGCTATTTCATTCTGCAGAGTATAAAAATCGTCCAGTGTACCACGGCAGCTTGACTGGTGAATGATCTCTCCTGTCTGCACCGACATCACCTTGGCATTGATTTGCAGGGTTTTTTTGAATACCTGGTAGGAACCAACAATGATATACCGGGCATTCAACAGTTTCCCCAGCTGTACCGCACTCCCGGTATCAGTTGCACCAAGAAGCTGGAACTCCTGTTCCTGTAATACCTGCTTTGTCATGTACTCACGGGATATAACCTTGTAATACGGAATTGCACCAAGAGACTCCATTACCATGTCAGGTATTCCCATTCTCCATGGACGGTACATATCCGTGCCGATAGAGCGGTCCTCAAACTTCATAACAGAGATCACCTTTTTCTGGCTATCAGGTATGTTCAGCCCGGTGACATTGCCGGATTGAACAGTCTTTTGTGTACCGGTGCCGCACGAAATACACAGCATTATTAATAACGCAAGGCATATACCAGGAAGCCTGAATGACATTTTCATAAAGACCTCGCTGAACACGGTTAGAATGATGATGGGTAACGGTATGGTGGGTTACGGTTTATGAAGGTATAATAGTAAGAAATTCGTGATATGTCAATGATATTATCTAATGGGGGTTTGAGTGAAAAGTGAAGTGTGAGGAGTGAGCAGTAGTGTTAACATGTCATACTGTGTTTTTTACATATTCATCGATTGTAGTATAAATTTTCGCTATTACGGGCAGGTTGGGAAGTGAGCGATTGAGCATTTCCAGGTAGCCCCTTTCGTGTATCATGCGGAGGGTGACTGGGAAGTTGATGTCGTATATCCAGCTCATTTGCATCAGTTTCAGGTCGTTACAGCTGGCGAGGTATTCCATGCGGGGGATGCGCCCTTCCAGTATCTGCTCACATATGGGCTGTGAAATGACATCATTGTCGGGCAGGCCCAGCATGGCGGATATTGCTTCCGAGTCGTTGTCATGGTAATAGCCGGTGACCACCCTGAATATGTCCACCTTGTCGGCATCCCTGAGTATCCTGGCAAGGTAAAGTGATTCTTCATCCCCTTCCTGTGGAAGTGCCAGCTTGTTGTGATGACGTATGGCAAATTCAATTATTTGTGCATGACGGACATGACAATCATCAAGCAGGTTGTTCTCATGGATAACCTTTAACCCGAGTTCAGCATGGTCCTCCGAGCGGGAATCGGCGAAAGTGCCGTATTCCATGTACTGGCGGAAACGTCCAACATCATGCAGCAGAGCCGCAGCAAGCCCCATGAGGGTCAGAGCCTCATCACACCGGAGTTGTGCCGTGATGATGCGGACCCCGTCCTGCACCTGTAATGTATGGTCTTTCTTGAGAAGAAGCTCTTCTGCAGCACCCGGATGCTCATGTATGCACGAATCCGCGTATTCAATGAACCATTTTTCAAGTTGTTGTAACTTATGATGTGTCAACACCCGTCACCCGTTACCCGTCACCCGTCACAAATTTTTTTCTGCGCCTCTGTGTGAGACCGTTAAGCCGTATCTTATCAATAACCCCATGATCGATCACCTGCCCTCAGGCTGTCAATATATTAATTTGCATTTAAAATGTTTGACATGTATAACATTGCTCTATTAGTATAACAAGATATTTTTATTACTTTCAAGGAGGAATTATGGCCGTTTTACCGGAAGAAGCAAAAAAAGCATGGGAGCAGCACAGCGGACCTGTTGTACTTACCACCGTTGACAAGAACGGCACACCCAACGCCATCTATGCCACGTGCGTGGGCATGTACGATGACAGCACTCTTGTTGTTGCGGACAATTACTTCGACAAAACTCGAAAGAACATCCTGTCAGGCAGCAAAGCTTCCATACTCTTCATCACCGAGGACAAAACATCATACCAGGTGAAGGGAATCATAGAATTTCACGACAATGGACCCGTCTACGACGACATGAAGCGATGGAACCCGGAAAAGCACCCCGGACACGCGGCAGCCGCATTAACGGTTGAAGAGGTGTATTCAGGCTCTAAAAAGCTGGCGTAAACCGGTGACATCCACTCCCGGTCATTCCGGGCCGGGGGCGGCCTTCACGTCCTACTCCCTGCCGGGCATACTCTCCAGGTGAATGGTCTGTGTGGGGAAGGCAAATT
>CAZVRB010000198.1:0-2910 GCA_964629365.1 uncultured Leptospiraceae bacterium | reverse complement strand
AGAAGCTCTTTGCCGAGAGCAATGACCTGCTTGATGCGGAGATGATCATCTGGTTCACCTCTTACGATTTCGATACACTGTGGGCCGACACCCTTGGCCAGGATAACCTGTCGAAGATATGGAAGGACACCGGTCTTATCGACGAGTGCTTTAATGAGCGCCCCGGGTTTTATACCTGGGAAGCATGGAAGGCCAGGAAACGTCAATGATGCTTTTGTGACCTGCATTCCAGTATTTTTCCCGCTTAGTGTCCCAACCATGTAAATAATCTCGTCAGTGAAATCAAGTTGACGCAACACCCCGTTTGACCTGATAATAGGAAGTGCAATGATGAAATATCTTACATGATACAAAGAGGTTCCCCATGGACAATTACCACGCCTTGCAGCAAATACTGGACACACACCCCTCGGGTGCACCCGCAGCCCCCGCCTTTGACAGGATATTACGTATACTCTTCACCGAAGAAGAGGCAGCCCTGGCGGTAGAGATGAGTTTTACCGGAAAGACTGCAGAAGAGATAGCAAAAAGATCGGGGGCGGACGTGAAAGCTGCCAGTAAACTGCTTGAAGGCATGGCGAACAAAGGGATCGTCTATGCCCGTGAAAAGAAGGGGGTAACAAAATACAGCCTGCTTCCAACCATACCGGGTTTGTTTGAGTTTCCCTTCATGAACGGGATGAACACGCCCGAGCTGAAAGAGCTTGGAACACTCTGGAACGAATACAAGCATCAGGGGCAGGCAGAGGCATTTGCCGGTGATCCAACCCCGCAGATGCGGGTGATCCCGGTAAACAGGTCGGTGCAGGGTGTAACCAGTGTTCACCCCTACGATGAGGTGCACAGCTTTATTGAGAACGCCGATTACATATCGGTGACTGACTGCGCCTGCAGGGTCACCATGCAGAAATGTGACCGGCCCACCGACGTGTGCATGATATTCGGTTCGGCAGGCAGGTTTTTGGTGGAGCGTGGTTTCGCCAGAGAAGTAACGAAAGATGAAGCTAAGCACACCCTTGACAGGGCTGAAGAAGCAGGCCTTGTGCACACCAGCAATAACAGTAAGGACAGGGCCAATCTCATCTGTAACTGCTGCCCCTGCTGCTGTACGATTTTGCGCGGAAAGACAGAATTCGGCCTGGATACCGCCTTCATGGAAAGCAGGTATATGGCAACGGTGAACGAAGAAGAATGTACAGGTTGTGCGGTATGTGTTGATGATCGCTGTCCGGTTGGTGCGGTAACCATGAATGAAGCAGTTGCCGTAGTAAACCAGGAACAATGTATCGGCTGCGGCCTGTGTGTTAGCGGCTGTCCCTCCGACGCCATGGAGATGGTGGCAAGGCCCGGTGAAATAACTACACCTGAAACGGTACAGGAGATGGCCGCCACCGTGCTGCAGGAGAAGGGGAAACTTGATGCGTTTATGAAGGTGATGAAAAAGTGAAGATTCAATCACTGCTGGAAAAGATGCTGCCCGGCAAAAAAAAGGGCAAAAAAATCGGCCTTGCCCTGGGTGGCGGGGCAGTGCTGGGTGCCGCTCATGTGGGGGTGCTCAGGGCCATCGAGGATCAGGGGATACACATAGATGCGGTTGCCGGCACCAGTATAGGTGCCCTGGTGGCTGCCATGTATGCCTTTGGCAGAAACTGGAAGGATATCGGCGAGATGGCACGTCACCTGCACTGGTTTGACATATCAGGACTGTCCCCCTCTCAATATGGACTTCTTAATAATGAGAAGATGGGAAAGAAGATACGCGATTTGCTTGGTGAGGTGTCTTTCAATGAGACCCGTATTCCTCTTGCCATTGTTACCGCTGATATCAGCAAAGGCGAAAAGGTGGTTCTGCGTGAAGGAGATGTGGGAAAAGCAGTGATGGCCAGCTCATGCATTCCGGGGATGTTCAAGCCGGTACAGTATGATGGCCGCATGCTGGTAGACGGCGGCATTATGGAAAATGTTCCCATTGAACCTTTACGTGACATGGGCATGGAGTACGTTATCGGTGTAGACCTGAACACCAGGCATTCATACAAAAAACCCCGGCACATCATCGACGTGATCATGAACGCCACACTCATCATGATGAACACCGCCACGAAGATACAGACGTCGAAAGCTGACCTGATGCTTTCACCCGATCTCTCGGAGTACAACCTCGTGGATACAAGCCAGGTTGATGACCTTATCGAGGAAGGATACCGGGAGGCAAGGGAAGGGTTGTGGAAGTTATAAAATGTCCCTGCATTCTCAATGATTTCCCTTGACATTTCCCGGCGTTTATACCCCAATTCTAAATACGAACACACAAAACTTCGCCCGCCATTGCTGCATATAAAGAAAAACTAAAGACAGAAGAAAACCTTTCTTCCGGGAGGTTGCCATGACGTATAAACCATACTGCTTACTCTTCGTGATACTACTTATCCTGCCTGTGATGATAACGGGATGCCGTGAAGTTAATACTTCAAATCACTTTACCCTGATGCTGGAAAACGGGGTGGGGGCCACCTCGCAGCTTGACAAACCCCAGTCGCCCATGGAATGGGGGAAATATCATCCGAAGAACCTGCGGGATAATGACAACGCCACGTGCTGGTGCGAGGGTGAGAAGGATGGGTATGGCGTGGGGGAGACGGTGTACCTTTCCGTCCCCTGGCATGTTGATGGTATGTCAATTCGAAACGGTTACCATAAATCCAAAGAGTTATATGAGCAGAACAGCAGGGTGAAGAAAGCTGACATCGCCTTTCACGTGGCGGTACCCGTGGCTGGACATGTGACTCAAGCCGGGCAGGAGTATACCCTCTATTCTACGGGAGAAAAAACAACAGTCACCTTCGATGACAGGATGGAGGAGATCACGTTTTCACCGGATGTCGATTATTCAAGGATCAGTGCCCTGGT
>CAZVRB010000197.1:0-2914 GCA_964629365.1 uncultured Leptospiraceae bacterium | reverse complement strand
CAGCTCCGTTGCGATCACGATGTATGCCCGGTCCCTGGTAAAGATCCTGATCCAGCATTTCGAATCACATCCGAGGTGTCCTTTATAATGATACAATGAATCTATCACGGAGGTTCCTTCCATGGTTATTTATCCTTTTCTTTATCCGGGATAATATCGTTATCCAGGCAGTGCAGGGCGGCCCGGCGTATGAAATCTCCGATCTTCATTCCATGATCAATGCAGTAATGGGCGATCCTCTTGTGCTCTTCCTCTGTGAATGTAACTGTAGGCCTTCGAAGGCCCTGGTATTTGTCCTGTTCATCTTTCATGATGATACATGAATATATCTGCCCCTGGTAGTCAATAACAATAATAACGCTATCACGTGAAAACGTGAATAATCCTTGACAAAAAGCTAATACTATATATATGTGTAGTATATACATTAATGGAGGTTTTTATGAGTCAGTTATCGTTGTTTGGAGAAACAATCTATTCGTACAGCCGCCGCCAGGCTATAGAAGACGGTGTATTGATCGATGTGTCATCCATGGCCAGTGAGCTGGGCATAAAGTTTCCCGTTGCGGTGACCACAGAATTCTGGCATACATATATTGTTCCGTCAGAGGAAGAAGATCTGGCATGTCAGAGTATCGAGGGCCGCTTGTGGGATACCCTGTGGCTGTTCCGTTGCGCAGCTGCAGGCTTTTCCGGTGACCGTGTTATATTTGATGTCAGTTATGTAATGGAGGGCAGAAAGATAAAGAAGGTCCGGGTTAAGTCCATATGCGGCCCCGGTGATCAGGCTGAACCTGTAATTACTATTATGCTGCCAAGTGAAGATTAACGGGTTATTTTTCACCTGGGGAATTTCCCCAGGTGGATTCTACCGGGCCCGGTGCGTGTGTGTGGTAGAAAATATATTATATTTTTCCTAAAGTGACATATTGTATATTATCGGAAGTAAAAATTTGCATATAACGAAGGCGCATAATGAAAGATGGTTGTATCCTAAAGAGACATAATTTCCTTGACAATCATATAGATATATGTCTATGTCGTTATATAACTATATGTGGAGAAAAACCAATGGCCCTTCAATTATATACAAAAGAAACTGACAAAGATTTAATCGAAGAGATGAAGATCAAAGCCATGCGGGAGAAAACATCACTTTCCGAAGTAGCGGTTATTCTTCTTAAGAAATGGTACAGCGGAGAATTAAAAATAGAAAAGTCCGGAGATTCGAAATGAAAGCAATTACGATATTAAACCAGAAAGGCGGCTGCGGCAAGACAAGCCTGTCTGTTCTTTTATCGCTCGCCCTGGCATCAACAGGGAAAAAAGTTCTTGCCGTCGACTGCGATCCGCAGGGAGGCCTCACTTCTTTCCTCGATCCCATCGAAGATGATACCCGGCCTGGTATGTTCGAGATAATAAGCGGCCAGAAGAAGATCGCCGATGTAGTGGCCCATGTGAACCGGAGGGGCATAGAAGTTGACCTGGTGCCAGCCGATTACAGGCTGGATAATGTAGCACCATCAATGGATCCCTTTCACCTTAGGCGATTATTCAAAACGATAAAGGGCTATGATTACCTGGTGTTTGACTGTCCTCCCACTGTTCAGGGCATATCCAGGGCAGCTGCTATTGTTGCCGACAAGATATATATTCCGGCGGACATTTCGGCCCCTACCCTGGGTCCGACATTGTATACATTGAGCTCCCTGGCTGATCTGGAAAAGTCTGGCGAGGTTATACTTGTGGGTTACAAGGAACCCAAGAAAGAGAGCACGGGTTACATGGCAGAGCTTTCACGAAAGTTCACTGAAAAGATTAACGGACATTACGCGGGAACCGTTCCCAAGACTATTACCACAGCCAGGGCCATAGCGGACCCGTCAATCAACTGGACACAGACAAAAGTTGATAAAATTCTTAAACCTCTTATAGAAATAGTGGAGCGTTCTTAATGGCACAAAAACCATACAAAACAAAAGCGATACAGCCAATGAATCCGGAGATCATGGACGTCTCTCCGGAGCTTGACGAACTACAGGAGTTCATGCCCTTAAGCGCCGAGGACCGGGAGAGGCTGAAAAAGGATATACAGGCAGCCGGCGAAATCCGGGATCCTATTAAGGTGTATTTCGATAAAAAAGGCGTATGCCGCATCCTGGGCGGACGCAACCGCTGGGAGATTTCCCGGGAACTGGGCTGGGACCTGGTGCCGGTTGAGGTGTACGACCTGAAGCCTGCCCAGCGCAGAGAGCTTGCCATCATGGACAGCCTGGCACGACGGCATTTAACCAGGGAACAGAAACGGAAGATCGTTGAGATGTTCCTTAAAAACGACTCGGAGCTGTCTAATAGCGCAATATCCAAGAAGGTTGGTGTTGATGATAAAACAGTAGGGAAAGTACGCAGAGATCTTGAATCAACTTCGGAAATTCCGAAGTTGGAAAAACGCAAGGGGGCTGACGGCAGGGTCCGGAAGTCTACGCCAGCCAGGGAGAAAAGATCAGTTGTGGAGGACACTCCCTCGCCCTCACCTTCCCTGGATGAAGCAGCCTTTAAGAGTACGCCTAAGGGGAAAGGTACCAGGAGTAAAAAATCCGGCGAAGACAGCAGGCAAAAGCGGGTCCTTTTACTCGACACTTTTCTTGATTACGCGGATGACCTTCTTCCGGAAGATATCAGCAAGATTGCGTTGGATACTGTTGATATCAGTCTTGGGAAGCTGAAGGGTGATGAGAGAGCTTATGTTGTTAAGGAGCTGAAGAAGGTTATTAAGCGGTATCAGTGATTAGGTGTTTATTTCGGTATGTTGGTTTGGGTTGTTATTGTGTTAGTGTTTCTCGTAAGTTATGTGCAATAAATGCAGTTACTTTTACTCGACCGTCCTTGGCCTCGATAATATATATCTTAGAAG
>CAZVRB010000196.1:0-2949 GCA_964629365.1 uncultured Leptospiraceae bacterium | reverse complement strand
ACCTGTGGGGGCATCCCAGGTGGGGTATGAATATGGGTATTGTCGCGTGAGTTTTGGCCATAATAAAAAATTAGTTGACTCTAACTTTGTTTGTTGTAACGTGTCCCAGTAAACTGTTTAATAACTTATTATACAATATAGCATGAGAAAACTACCGGGAAATAAAATAGTAAAATTACTGTTCTGTGAAAAGGAGGAATTATGTTTTTACTGATACAAAAGGGTGGTCCTGTCATGTGGCCCATTATGGCTTGCGCCCTGATAACCATCGCAATCATAATTGAGAGGGCCCTATACTTTTTCATAACCGGGCTTGATTACGACAAATTCAAGTCACGGGTGATTGATGATATTACCCTTAATGGGGGAGCCGGCATGCTCCCCGTGATGCCCCCTGTTTTGGAATCTTTGAAAGATGAGAACTGGTTCACTTCCTTGAAAGCGAAGATAACCAGTATAAAATGGCAGAGAAACCCTTATATGAAGATGGCGGTGGCTTACCTTGAGAACAGAGCAACCGGGCAGAGATCCAGGGATGAAATATTGAAACGGGTGGGTTCTGAAGAGATCGAAAAGATGGAAAATCACATGAGCGGACTCACTGCCATATCACACGTGGCTCCCCTGCTGGGATTGCTCGGTACCGTTACCGGTATCATTACATCCTTCTCTGTTATTTCCACCATGGGAGGACAGGTTGATATTGCCTCTCTTGCGGGAGGTATCTGGGAAGCCATGCTTACCACTGCTGCCGGTCTTACCGTGGCTATACCGGCACAGCTTGGATTCGTCTTTTTCGAAAAAATAGTGGCTGCTCGAACCAACAGGATGAAATACGTGGTGACCTATTTAAACCAGGTTCAGTTTCTACGCGATGATGATACCCGTGCCGGTCTTGAGAATGATACGCACACTGGTACTAGTGGTGAAAAGGCATGTATACCCCTGCCGGGCAGCCCCGGGGAGGTGTGCTAATGGATTTTATTCACTCCAAGAAGGAAGCACCACGTATAGAGGTGACCCCCCTTGTGGATATCATCTTTCTTCTGCTCATTTTTTTCATGGTGAGCTCGGATTTTATAAAACCGTTGCTGAAGATGGAGCTTCCAAAGGCCATGTACGAGGAAGAGAAGCTGGAAAAGGTTGACCTGGTGGTCACACTGTCCGCCGAAAGTGAGATATACGTAAACAAAAAAATGGTACAGTTAGATGAATTGCAATCATATCTTGCCGCTGAGATGGCAAGACTTGGGAAATATGACGTAATATTCAGGGGTGATAATAAAATCGGCTACAGCCAGTTCGTTGATATCCTTGATATTGCCAAGATGGCCGGGGCAACCAGTTTTTCGATAGAGCATGATAAGAATGAATGACGGGATAAAAAGAATGGATTTTCTGGACAGCCTGGAAAGTGGAAGATTTCTGTGGTTGATCATGCCCGTGGTGTTATTGCTGTTTATACTGGCCGCTGGCGTTTCCGTAGTTGATCTGGGTAAATCCGAATTGATAACCGTCTACAAGAAGCAGGAGCAGGAGAAATACCACGTAAAAAAAGTATCCAGTATACCCGAGAAAGATCGGGCAAAAGAAGAAGCTAAAAAGGAAGATGAAGAAAAGAACCTCGGCGAATCGGATGTCCGTAACAGGTATGTTTCCTACCTTGTATCAAGGATCCAGGCGTGCAAGGTATACCCCCTTCAGCAGCAGAAGCAGGGACACCAGGGTTCAGTGTTATTAAAAGTGTATATAGGCAATGACGGGAAAGTGCAGAAGGTTGGTATACTGAGGCCGGCACGCTACCAGGCCCTGACTGACGCTGCTGTTGCAAGCATACAAAGAGCCAACCCTTTTCACCCTTTCCCGCCGGCGCTTGAAGAAGAACAAATGATAGTCAAGATTGAAGTTCAGTTCAGGTTAGACTGATGAGATTGAATACCGGGGAAATAAAAAAAGGTACTGCTTTAATCCTGGCAATTATTACCGCCTGTACCTTTTTACTTCCCAGGGAAGTTTTTGACCCGCATCCGGGTGTGGATACAGACATTTTCTGTAGAACAATGTCCGTATTTAACTCCGGTATCCTTTCTTATACTGATAATTGTCAAGTGCCGGTATATATTTTCACCATACTGGTTGTGAAAGAAATTATACCGGGTAAAGAAAATTTCCGGTTGTACAAATCCATACGGGCCCCACCAACCATTGCCGGTGAGTCGCTTAACATGGCGGCCTGAACCGGACACACGAACGAATTGATATTACATGGTAGCACCTTCGGGTGTGTAATCTGGACTCCACAAACAGGTAAAACAGTGGAGCAGGATGAAGTATGATCAAAACATCAAAGCATGGAGAATATATATGAAAAAAATTAGATATTTAAGAACACTTTTTATGTTGACCATATGCAGCGTTTTTCTTGCTGCAACTGTATTGCAATCTTCAGCACAGGATTTTACCGTTGAGCAGGAGAAAACAGGCAATGAAGAAAAAGTTGAAAAAAGCAGTGATGAAGATAATGCACGCGTGGTATTTACCGGAACCGGGACAAAGAAACTATACAGGAAGTCTCCTGTTAAAACCGAGATAGTGGGCAGGGAAAAGATTGAAGAGAAAGGGGCAAACAACCTTTTCGAGGCACTGAATGCTGAAAGCGGTATTCTGGCTGATAACCAGTGCCAGAACTGTGGTGCAAATACCGTAAGTATAAACGGACTGGAAGGCAACTACACCCAGATACTGGTGAACGGGTACCCGGTGGTCTCTTCCCTTGCCGGTGTCTATTATCTCCAGCAGTTTCCCGTACAGCTTATTGAGCGTGTGGAAGTGGTGAAGGGTGCCGGATCGTCCCTTTATGGTTCGGGTGCCATTGGCGGCGTGGTGAACGTCATTACCAGGAAACCGGTTTCCAACGAGGGAAGCATAAGCTACAAGCGTGAATTTACC
>CAZVRB010000195.1:0-2959 GCA_964629365.1 uncultured Leptospiraceae bacterium | reverse complement strand
ATGGTTAAATTACATAAAATCTAAGCCTGTAAAAACTATTTTAAAATAAATTTTCTACTATTTCTCTCTAAAATACAAAACGCATCGAATATGTATTGAAAAACTCTTCGCGCTCCTTTGTGCCTCTGTGGTGAAAAAAAACACTCCTTTGATGAATAAAATGGGCTCAAATGTTTACTTATCCACAATTTTATCCACACTATCCACAATTTGAAGGGAAAATTACATTAATTTACTACATTAATTTCATTTCGCGTTTTATTAGTTAACAAATCAATGAAATAGAGGTTTCAGCACACGTCATTAATCCAGCGCGACTAGTGTAAGTGCTGAATATACCAGTGATAACAGCACAACTATTAATTTAACTTTTTTTTTATTCATTAATTTCCGTAACTCCAGTTCAATATCTTTCGTAATACCAAAAATTAATTTTTGTCGATTTGTGGATAATATTTGTATAGTCCCGCAGCACATAATTTTCACTTTTTCGCATGGAAAATACTTGCCAATATAGAAGAATATATGCTATATCAGCTCATTATGTCATATTTAAACCAGTATTTGTGAGGATTTATGAGCAACTATGAACGATATTCCCGCTACCTTGTTCGTTCTGTTGATCACATTTTTAAGAATTTTCTGAGTGATACCTCCATTGAAGAGGTGTTCGAGTCACAATCACGGCAAAACGATCCCATCGTATCCATCGAGCTTGACGGTTCACTGCGGGGAGAGTTGGTATTGAACCTGCCCCTTCAGACCCTCAACATGCTGACAAAAAGGATAGTCCCTTCAGTGAGATCCAATTCACTGAAAAAACATCATCCCGATGTTGCGGGAGAGATCGCCAACCTCATCGCCGGTACTTTTGTTAACCAGCTGCAGTTTGTGCGGCATGATGTGAAACCATCTGCCCCCGAATACAATGATGACCCCCTTGCCATAAAGGCCCTGTACGAGAACATTAACCTGTCATTTCATTCAAAGTTCGGCGGCTTTGACATTGACCTGTACTTTCAGGAAAACCGAAGCGAATAATACAAATGCTTTATACCGCTGATATACTGCTGATTTTCGCCTATTTTGTTATAAGCTTTATTATCGCCCTGTATTTTTACCGCCGGGCGGGCAAGGATACCGAAGAATTTTTTCTATCCGGCCGCAACCTCTCCTGGTGGATGGCCGGCACCGCCATGGTGGCAACCACCTTCGCCGCGGACACCCCCCTTGCCGTTACCGAGCTTGTGGCAAAAAACGGTATTGCCGGCAACTGGCTGTGGTGGAACATGGTTGCCGGCAGCATGCTGACGGTTTTTTTCTTTGCCAGGCTGTGGCGCCGGGTGGGGGTACTCACCGATGTTGAATTCATAGAACTTCGCTACTCGGGAAAACCCGCCGCCTTTTTGCGGGGATTCAAGGCGTTATATCTCGGCCTTTTCATGAACTGTATCATCATGGGATGGGTAAACCTGGCCCTGGCGGAGATATTGACCCATATATTCGGCATCGAGCAGTCAATGCTTATACTGTGGGTGGTGCTGTGCATGCTGGTAGTGGGCATCTACTCAGCCCTTGCCGGCCTCTGGGGTGTGGTGGTTACCGACTTTTTTCAGTTCATAATCGCCATGACCGGCTGCATCATCCTTGCCGTCATCGTTCTTAACCTCCCCCAGGTGGGGGGCATACAGGGATTGAAGGCCAAGCTGCCGGCTGAAACCTTTGACATGATACCCCACATCAGCAGCGGCACAACGGCGGCAACCGGCATTCTTACCCTTGGATTCGGCGCCTTCATGGCACATATATTCATACAGTGGTGGGCCTCCTGGTATCCGGGAGCAGAACCAGGCGGCGGCGGGTATATCGCCCAGCGCATGATGTCCGCCAAAGACGAACAGCATTCAATGCTGGCCACCCTCTGGTTCACCATCGCCCATTACGCCCTGCGCCCGTGGCCCTGGATCATCGTGGCCCTTGCCAGCCTGGTGCTCTATCCCGACCTCGATCCCGATGCAAAGCGAAGCGGGTTCATTCTTGCCATGCGGGATTATCTTCCGCCGGGACTACTGGGGCTGCTCATCGCCGCATTCCTGGCCGCCTACATGTCCACCATATCCACCCATTTGAACTGGGGCAGCTCATACCTCACCAACGACCTGTACCGCAGGTTCGTCACACGTGGGGCAACCGAGACACATTACGTGCTGATATCACGGATAATCACCCTTCTGCTGGTGGTGGCATCAAGCCTCATCATACTGGTGATGAACAGCATATCCGGCGCGTGGGCCTTTATCATAGAATGCGGTGCCGGCCTGGGGCTGGTGCTCATACTGCGATGGTACTGGTGGCGCATCAACGCCTGGACCGAGATTGTGGCCATGATCGCCCCCTTCGGCGGTGTGCTGATATCCCGTTTCGTGCTGCACATCGAATTTCCCGAAAGCATGTTCTTCATCGTCACCTTTACCACCGGTGCCTGGATGATTACCACCCTCATCACCCGTCCCACCCACGTGGACACCCTCGACCGTTTCTACCTTCGGGCTTTTCCCGGGGGAAGTGGATGGAAAAAGTACCGTCAATCCCTTCAGCAGCGCAGACCCGAACTCATGCTGGGCCGGCCCGACCCGCTGCTCCCTTCATTCTTCTACTGGATAATCGGCATCATCGCCACCTACGCCTCCCTCTTCGCCATAGGCAACATCATACTGCAGAACTACCTGGAAGGCTTCTCCCTCACCGCCCTGGTCATAGCCTGCTTCGTCACCCTGTACTACCTCCTGAACCGGCAAAAACAGCTTCTTTAAAGGAAGAATGACACATTCTTCTTTGTCATGTGAACGTACACCACGAGACCCCCTATATCTTTGGGGGATTGTATCACGGGTCACTTGAATGTAACCCGGAATTTAAATCACTCCCAGCCTCTATGGTGATCCTTAACAGCTAACGG
>CAZVRB010000194.1:0-3069 GCA_964629365.1 uncultured Leptospiraceae bacterium | reverse complement strand
CAGTGATCATTGATGATATACTTGCAACAGTATATCCCTATCTGTATCCATCTGTTGTAAATGGTAAATGGTTTTCCACCCCCAATGGAAAACAGAATTCCCCCGGGGAGTGAAAATAGATTTCCCCCACCATGCAGTGACCCCATAATCGATTGAGACAATCGATGGGGGACAGATGATGGTTAGCAAAAGCATGTTTACACAAATTATGGAATTGAAACGACAGGGGAAATCAAGACGGTATATTTCCAGGGAACTGAGGCTGGATAAGAAAACAGTGAGCAAATATTACACCATGACAGACGAAGAGTACCGCAGTATGCTTGCTGCTTCACTGTACCGTGAAAAGGTTTTTGATGAATACGAAGAGTTAATCATGAATGTGTACAGCCGCAATAATTACAAGAAGATACCTGTATCAGCACTCTATGATTACCTTGAAGAGCAATGCGGCCCACTTCCCGGCACAGAGAAAACGCTCCGCAATTATGTGCGTTACCTGGAAGGAACCGGTTCACTTGCGTTCACGTCACCGCAACGCCAGTATCAGCAGGTGCCGGAATTACCTCCTGGGAAACAGCTGCAACTTGACTTCGGGCAGTACCGCACCAGGGGAGGCACCACATTGTATATATTTGCAGCCATCCTCTCTTTCAGCAGGTACAAATATGCCGTACTTCAGGACCGCCCCTTTACCACGGGAGATGTGATCACTCATCTACTCAACTGCTTTGATCATTTTGGCGGAATACCTGAAGAACTGGTGATTGATCAGGACCGCCTACTGGTGGTCAGCGAGAACAGCGGAGACATTATCTACACCAGGGATTTTGGGTACTTTATTGAGGAGATGGGATTGCAAATGTACGTGTGCCGCAAGGCTGATCCTGAGAGCAAGGGTAAAGTTGAAAACACTGTGAAGTTCGTGAAGAGCAGCTTCTTCCCTGCCCGTGACTGTGCTACTACAGTAGAATGGAACGAAAGCCTTTCTGGATGGCTTGGCCGACGGGCAAATGGGAAGATCTGCCAGGCAACAGGTCAGTTGGCAGCAGTGCTGTTTGAACAGGAACAGGCATATCTACAGCCCTTGAGGAACTCGATCTTTCGACGGGAATCACTTGCAGGCAGGGAGATGCGCATGGTAAACGACAAGTGCCAGATATCAGTACACGCGTCACAGTATGGGGTACCTGCCAGGTATCGCAACCACAGGGTGGAAGTATACGTAACCTCGAAAAAGCTTTTCATCTACGACCAATATGATGGCAGTGAGATTGCGGTGTATGACTTGTCCCCCATCCCGGGTAAAATCGTCTCAAAACGTGCATTCAGGCGTGTTTCAGAGCGAACCAGCAAGGATTTGAAGCAGGAGGTACGATCTTTGTGTGATGATGATCGCTGGCAACGGTTCGTATCCCTGAATTTTAAGACCTTCCAGCGATATGTCAGGGATCAGTGCCTTGATGCCTTGAAATATTTTTCAGGTGAGGGAATCAACATGGATATACTTCTCACAGCCGTGGATTTCTGCCTTGAGAACCATACCCTCTCGTTTGCCAACTTGCACGATACCTATACACACTTTTTGTATAGTTCCCGGCAACAGAATGCCTGCCAAAGTGAGCCGGCGATATCATTCAACGTACCAACACGGTCAGGTTCTTCCCTCCGGGTGGCGCAACGGTCCATGGCGTTCTATGAAGATGTTGCCAACCTCAAGAAGGAGGTGGCCCAATGAAAGCATATGACCACACGGTCAACCTGCTTGGAAACCTGAAGTTAAAAGGTGCCCTGAAACAGTTTGATGAAATTATCAGGGATGCCGAACGTCAGAAACAATCTTACGTGGCTTTTTTGAACTCACTTTTCAATGCGGAAATTGAGTACCGGGCACGACGTCGTTTTGAACGGAACATGAGCGGTGCCCATTTCCCGGTCATGAAACGGTTAGAGTCATTCGAGTTTGGCCGTGTTGAGGGTATGGGTAAAACAGAAGCGGTGAACCTGCTTGAGTGCAGGTGGATTGACAACAAGGAAAATATCCTCTTTTTCGGGCCCCCTGGTATTGGGAAAACTCACCTTGCCATTGCCCTGGGGGTGAATGCCATCGAACAGGGGTACACGGTTTGTTTCGAGAAGATGACCAGCTTGATCCGCCTCTTGAAGACTGCAGAAATCCAGCGTACATCTGGATACCGTATCCGACGGATTATGAAATCACATCTGCTAATAATAGATGAGATTGGATATACCCCTATAGAGAGAAAAGAGGCGAACCTTTTTTTCAATCTCATAAGCGAGATGCACGAGCATACGTCTATAATAATAACCTCAAACAAAAGCTTTGATGCCTGGGCTGAGATGATGGGTGATGATATCATGACAACAGCTCTTCTGGATCGGCTGCTGCACCATGCACGGGTGTTCACCCTTGATGGTGATTCATATAGAATCAAGGCAAAAAACAATCATAACAAAGGAGGTGAAAAACCGTCATAATCTGCAAAAGTGTGGGGGATTTCTATTTTCCATGGGTGGGGGAATTCTACTTTCCATGCCCGGGGGAAAAGTGTTTTCCACACCAGGGGGAAATTTCCTTGCCATTTACAACGTTGCAGAAGTAAAATCACATGACCATGTTGTATTGCAATGCTTAGATATAGTAATTGGCGCAATTTGCTTCAGGCTTAATGATAAGCATAAAATAAAGCAGAAAGGCATGTACAGGAGAGGTAATAGGACCATAGCCAAAGAAAAATTATATAAATCAATCCTTCGAAGAATAAGAGATATATATCCAAACTTTAATATTGGTACAACTACGGGAAGAAAAAATGGGATTGAATATACCTGGCTACACCCTTATAGACACTGGCTTTTTATACCTTATGACTATAAGTATGATAAATTGAGAACAAAACAAAAAACCCCATAATTGCTACATCAGCATCTTACGTGGCACGTAAGACTTCGCAATTACAGGGCTAATAGTAATATAGTAAAATATATCGGTTTGTGTCAATTAATATTTGTTATTTTTTCTATAGTGCCATCCAGCCAGACGGGCCG
>CAZVRB010000193.1:0-3116 GCA_964629365.1 uncultured Leptospiraceae bacterium | reverse complement strand
TATTGCAACAGGGGGTTGTTACTGGTCAGACGAATTTTTTCGCATATGCGGTCTCGAACCAGGTTCAACAAGTCCAACCGCTGAAAAGGGATTCCAGATAATACATCCTGAAGACAGGGAAAGAGCAGCTGCGGAAGTCAATAAATCTATACAAGAGGGCGAGCCGTACAATATTGAAAAACGCATAGTATGGCCGGATGGCAGCGTACGTTACGTTCAGTCAGTTGGAGAAATAATATATAACAAAAAGGGCAACCCGGAAAGACTTGTTGGATCATTCCTTGATATATCCGATAGAAAATTCGCGGAGGTACGTCTACACGAACATGCGACCCTGCTGGAACACGCGCAGGAGCTTGCACGGCTGGGGAACTGGCATTATGATTTTGAAAACGGTGAAATATACTGGTCGAAGGAAATGTACCGGATCTTTGACCGTGACCCATCGGATGGCCCCCCTCCGAAATCCCGGCATTCTCACCTGCTGCACCCGGATGACGTAGATCATTGCAGTGAAATCATAAAAAAGGCGAAAGAAGAAGGTACCGGGTATACCACCAATTTTCGTATCATAACTGGCGATGGTGAAACCCGCTACCTTGTATCAAAAGGGACACCAGAAAAAGATTACCATGGTAATGTTACCAGTATATTTGGCTTCACCCAGGATATAACTGAACAACTGTACGCAGAGAAGGAAGCACAGGAATACCGTAATATGCTTAAAAAAGCTTTTAATACTGTTCACGTGGCAATGGCCATAAGCAGAAAGAGCGACGGTATGTACCTGGAAGCGAACCCGGGGTTTTCGGAAATGACCGGGTACAGCTACAACGAGATCGTTGGGCACACTTCCCGTGAACTGGGGTTCTTTACCGGTGAAATGCGTGATGAATTGCTTAATAATATTGATAATATGGGTAAGCTTCATAACCAGGAACTTACATATCCAGACAACAATGGTTCAATGAAAACCATACTTTTTTCCATTGAACCGATACAATACATGGATGAAGAATGTATTATTGCAACCATGATAGACATTACTGATCGAATTGGGGCATATAAAAGATTAGAAGAAAGTGAGAAACGATATCGTGATCTTTTCGAGAAAAACCAGGCCATTAAGCTTATCATTGATCCGGAAACAGGTTTAATAATTGAGGCAAATTCTGCAGCATGTGATTTTTACCAGTATTCCAACGAGAAATTGACTTCAATGTATATATGGGATATTAACCAGTTTGGAGAAGAAGAAACGCGACAACGAATGGGGAAAGCTGCTATTGGAGACAAAAAAAAATTCGAATTCCGACACAAGCTTGCATCCGGAGAAATACGTGATGTGCTGGTACATAGTGGCTCGGTAGATGTACATGGGAAAAAACAGCTTTATTCTATCATTTTTGATATTACAGAAATGAAACATATGGAAAAAATATTACATGAAACTATATCAGAAAAAGACCAGCTGTTTGCCGAGCTGCAGCACCGGGTAAAGAACAGCATGCAGATGATGACCAGCCTTGTAAACCTGGAATACAACCAGGTTGAAACAGACGAGAGCAGCCAGATACTTGACCGGTTGCAGGGACAGATACAGTCACTTGGCAACCTTTACAAGTTGCTTTATGACACCGGGAGTATAAGCACGGTTAATATTGAGACCTACATTTCCTCAATTGTTACATCTTTGAATAAAACATATGCAAACTCGCTTTTACATGTGACCATCCACCAGGAATACACGCCAATCATGTTCAACGCGAAAAACGCCGCTCCCCTTGGCCTCATCGTTAACGAGCTTGTGACCAACGCTATAAAATACGCGTTTCCCGAAAAGAAACCCGGAAATATCTGGCTAACACTTACATCGGATGACCTGAACATATTTCTCACTATCATGGATGATGGAAAAGGCCTGCCCGATTGCTTTAATGTTTCAACTGATGGGGGAACAGGCATGCAACTGGTTACAATGCTTGCAAAACAGCTACAAGGAACTTTTTCTCATGAACAGAATAATAACACCGTTTTCAGGGTAACCATACCCCTCACGTGACCTTTTCTACATAAACCGATTTCTTTATTCCCTTTACCAGGAAAAGTACCGCTACCATCTGAACGAAGTGGTACACGCTGTTGTGATCGAATTCCCATATAAGAGTAAAATGAATTGCCCCGCTGGCCTGCAGCACTGCCCCGATTATAGTAAGCAGGATACCCAGTGTCATCCAGCCTGTCCCGGTTTTCCTTTTCGCGATGTAAAGCCAGGCGTAGGCCGATACCGAGAAGAGCATGGCGATTGCCTCGTAGGCAATAAACACGATAAAATAATGCTCGATATATCTTGACAGCACCTGCACGATTACAAAGAAAATAACACCAATAGCCACCATGATTGGAAGGAATTTTCTTGCAGCTGTTTCCCCTTTCAGATCGTAAATTACTCCCACCACAAAGAGTGCAACCATCATACCAAAGAACAGGGTGATGGGCTTCCAGAATAGCTCGTTGGTACCCTTTGACATCTCAAAGCCATGGGCAACCGCACCGATAAATGCCGATACTGCAAGAAAGATGAAGACCCACTGCCAGATACCGGTTTTATACGTGTTACGCTCCTTGAACATGCCAATGTAATAAATACAGGCAACTGCCAGCACGCCCATGATGGCATCGGTAATTGCCGTGGTCTGTTCGGTTGGGATACTTATAAATTCCATGACACGCTCCTGGATAAAAGATGACTGGTATTTAATAATGGAAAAACGTGTATGTCAAGAAGCAATTCACCGGGTATTGCAATAATAGTAAAAAGATACCAATGGTTTTTATCAGCCTGTTCTCGGCGTCCCTGTACAGGGTGCGCCATGAGTTATCCTCCTGTTTGTACCGGGCAGTCATGTTGCCCCTGGTCTCATTTGGCCCTACATGCTGTTGTATTTTACATACATCGTCCTACCATGTCTTCCACCAGCTTGATCTCGTTCCATTTCCCCACCGCGTGCTCCTCCAGGGCACAGACCACCTCCAGGGCAAACTCCGACAGGTATTTGCTCTTTGCTCCATAATACTTACTCCAAAAAATTCATAAGTAAACATTAATATTGGTT
>CAZVRB010000192.1:0-3145 GCA_964629365.1 uncultured Leptospiraceae bacterium | reverse complement strand
TATCACACATTTCCACCACTTCCCGGGTCACCCCGTCCACCTCGTTGCCCAGCACGATGCATACGGGAAATTGGTACCCGGCTTTTGTGTATGGAACACTTGAGTCTGTGTGTTCCACTACTACCAGCTGGTATCCCTGCGCTTTCAGGTTTTGCAGCAGGGCAAGGGTATCGGTGTTGTGTTCCCAGGTGACGCTTTCGGTGCTGCCAAGGGCGGTTTTGTCGATCTCCTTTCGGGGGGGATAGCCGGTGTAGCCGGTGAGATACAGTTTATCAATACCCGCCCCGTCCGCGGTTCGGAACATGGAACCCACGTTATAGAGGCTTCGAACATTCTCAAGCACAACCACCACCGGAAGCCTTACAGACCGGTTCTCTTCTTCCACGGATAACTGCATTGCCTGGATTTCATCAAAATCAAGTTTACGGATTTTTCTGTTCATGTATTAATTATCCGGGTGATGTGGCTGAATATTTTTTTACTTTTTCTATCAGCAAATCTTCATTTATGGGAGAGGCAAGGTAGTCTACGGCACCCCGCTCAAGGGCGTCAAACAACGACAGTGGTTCATTGCGGGAGGACACCACGAGAATGGGAATGGACCTGTACTCCTCTACCATGCGCAGCTTCTCAATAATGTACAACCCATCCACGTGATTAAGAAATACGTCAATTATAATAAGCGTCGGGGTATTTGCCGTAACGTAATCAAACAACTGGAGGGGGTCATCAAGAAAGTCCGCCTCCATCCCCGCTGTTTTCACTACGAATGTAACAAATTCTCCAAATGTCCTGTTGTCATATACTACAAGTATTTTTGACATGGCATAACCTGCTGTTAGTGTTTAAAACGTGAGTTATTGTAACTGCTGCCGCATCATCTCTTTTATGCGATCACTTTCAAAAACCCGCACTATCCTTCTTGATGTGTCATAGCGAAGATCTACGTTTATCGGCTTAATCTTCTTGCGCCTGACAACGTCATAAAAAATCTGCACCTTCGGCATCAAAAAGTTTGACCTGCTGATATCTTCAATTCGGGCAATCTCGTATATTCTCTGCTTTTTCTTAGTATCAAGGGCAATTTTAACCGATTCAATCATGATAAAATCACCTTTGTTTAAAAATGGCTGCCCCTTGTTCAAAGAGAGACTTATAGCTTTCAGAAAGCGATAGGTATCTTCAATAGAATACAGGTAATTTGAGAGATTCAGCATATACCGAAGTGCCTTCACCGGTTCCTGCGGGGTGCGGTAAGGAGCAGTACTTGATATGGCTTCGTACATATCGCAAATACCGATAAGACGGGATATTTCAGGTAATTCGTTGTATGCGGCTTCTCTCGACTTATCCTTTGGAATGGTTCTGAATGGATATCCCGGGCTTTGAAATTTTCTGTGATGGAAAAGCGCGGTCAGCTTTATCATATTTGGTACCGCCTTGTTTCCCGCCGGGTCTGCAACGCTATCCAGTATTCGATATCCCTCCCTGGTATGCTCCATCACCCTGTAGTATTCTTCAGGTGACAGGAGGCCTGGTTTCTGAATTATCGCCGGGTCGATACGCAATTTCCCTATATCGTGAAGATAGCCTGCCAGCGCGAACATCTTTACAGTATCGCTGCTGCTCATCTCCTTGTAGGCCATTGTCATGGCAAGTATGCCCACATTTACCGAATGGGTATA
This sequence comes from uncultured Leptospiraceae bacterium, assembly GCA_964629365.1. GTDB lineage: Bacteria > Spirochaetota > UBA4802 > UBA4802 > UB4802 > M55B154. The sequence goes on along the minus strand of CAZVRB010000192.1, from coordinate 1,460 downwards.
TGTATAATGATCGAAGTCTTTAATTTCCCTGAGCAGTGAAAGAACCCCCCCCGTTTTATCTTCGGGCTTAAGGCCGTCAGCGATGGATTTCAGCTGCGCATGTGCACTGAGATACTGTTCATAATTCATCTTACCGGTTTTTCGTATTTCACCGTACATAGTTGCGGTATCTTCGGCCAGGTCGTTCATCTTCTTCTTGTTGATAATTTCATGGGTGAAACTGCCTGTTGACTCATTGGGCCGCGGTATGAAGAAACGCTTCCCTGATGCGCTGTACTTTTTAATATCATCACCAGAAATAGTTCTACCAGAAGAAAAGACAGTATTCCCGTCCTGGTCAAACACATCAAAGGTAAGCACTTTATCACCGCTCAATTTATCCAGGTAGGACTCATTGATTTCCTGAAAACGTGTCAGGTCAATCGATATGTCATCATTTTTTTCCATTAACCAGTCCGGTCATATAAATTTAGTATACCATTACACAGATGAAATTTTAATTCAACAGAAAAATGTTTTTTTAATCATCATGATCCTCATTTAACAGCTCCAACCCTTCTTTAAAGAGGAAAATAACAATAACGATACCCGCGATTGGGTCTGCAAGCCAGAAACCCCAGAAATAATTTCCCGCCAGGCCCAGAAACAGCGCAAGTGACAATATCGAACACACCATCGTCTCCTTGGAATCTGCCACCAGTGACTTAAGCCCCATCTTTTTCCCAAGGGAATATTTTTTATATGCCAGTATGGGCATTATAATCATTGAGATGATTGCAATAATAATACCCGGCAGGGAGGGGTCCGGCACCTCCTGCATTACAATTTTCGATATTGACTCGTACAACACGTATATTCCGAGAACAAAGAAGGTGATCCCCACGAAACGCACCGCTTTCTTTTCAATTCTTTCTTCCTCTTCTTCAGTCAGGGTATCATGTTTTTTCAATCGCCAGACAAGCACGAACCCCGAAAGAGACTCCACAATACTATCAAGACCGAATCCTATAAGTGCAATGCTTCCTGCCAGTGCACCGAAAAATATTGAAGCCACCGCTTCAATCATGTTATACCCGATGGTAAAATATTCATACATAAGAGCTTTTTTATATGAATTGTCCATAATACTCTCACCTTTTACATATAATGTATTCATATCATAGCAGTTACTCTATCACGTTGCATTCACTTTTCATAGAATGCAATAGTTTACTCAATGCCCTGGAAAATGAACATACATATTCCTTCTCTGCCATTCTCTGCGCCCTTTGCGCCTTAGCGGTAATAAATAAAAAATCCTTTCTCTGTATCTTCGTGCCTCTGTGGTGATCCTTTTAAATGGAGGCTATAAAAAAAAGCATCCCTGCTTTGGGGCAGGGATGAGTGTCCAAGAGGTCTCCCGTTTTGGGGACGTGAGTCTGGGATCCAAAATGGAGGATCGGCAATTATGGAAGTATCCA
>CAZVRB010000191.1:0-3167 GCA_964629365.1 uncultured Leptospiraceae bacterium | reverse complement strand
ATATTGTTCTACTCACCAGGGTTGCCTTGCCAAGCTTGTATTCGAATATTGGAAGTACCTCAATATTGTGAGAGTAAAGATATCCAAAATCATTATCAGGTCCCAAAGCAAGGTTACTAAAATCAAAACCCATGTAGTAGTACCATACCGGCAGCTTGAAGGTCAGCTTGTCAAACTTCTTGATGTAGACCGGTCCAACGAAAAGCTCGTACATGAATGTTTGCAGTGTATGCTCACCGTCTTTGATTTTACTCTTATCATGCCTGTAATACTCGTACCGGTGTCCCGGCATAACCACGAATGCCCAGTTTGGTGAGAGCAGGGCGGTAAAGTTTACGTATTCCCAGGTTCTCCCGGTATACTGTTTCTTCTCTGCAAAAGCGTTTCCGGCAAATACTCCACTCACCATAACGGCAAGCAGCAATACAATAGTAAGTTTACATAGCTTCTTGAACATACAAAAGTCCTCCATTTTTTTATTCTTGGGCCGGGAAATAACATTCCCGCTAAAGTTTGGTGCAAATAAAATTGCGAAAAAAATTTCACATTGTGTACTTGACATTCAATATACTGTCAACGTTTTTCTTCCATTGTACAATAAAAAAACTGCTCACTCTTCACAACGCACTTCTCACCACATCAAACATAACACTGTAATTTTTTATTGATAAATTATTCCCGTCACCGCATACTGACCATGATTTTATATCATGAAAATTACAGGAGCAAACCATGAGTGAATACACGTATTACCTGGTTGAAAAGAAACCACCTATCGCGTGGGTATACCTGAACAGGCCTGAAAAGAAGAATGCCATGAACCCTCCGGCATGGTGGGAAGCACCGTCGGTGTTCGAAGAACTTGATAAAGATGATGACATCCGGGTGATCATCCTGGCAGGAAAGGGTCCCGCATTTTCAACAGGCATTGACCTGGTTGAGATGGCAGGTGAGATCAAGGAGCTTGCGGATCCCAACCAGAAGGGTGGCATCAAGCGGAGTCTTCTTCAGAAAATTTACAAAATGCAGGAAACCATGACCTGTATTGAAAAATGCCGAAAACCGGTGATCGCCGCGGTGCACGGGTATTGCGTGGGCGCGGGGCTTGACATGATCACCGCCTGCGATATCAGGCTGTGCAGCAGCGACGCCCAGTTCACCCTTCGTGAAGCTGCAGTTGGATTTGTAGCAGACGTCGGGGTGCTGCAGCGAATCACGTATATCGTGGGACAGGGCATTTCACGTGAACTGGCCTATACCGCAAAATATATCGACGCGAAGAGAGCCAGGGACGTGCTGCTGGTAAACGAGATATTTGACGACCAGGAAGCCCTGATGAAGGGGGCTCTTGAGATGGCAACCGAGATTGCTGAAAACTCACCACTGGCTGTACAGGCATCAAAGGACGTGTTGAATTATGGAATAGGCAAGACGGTTGATGATCAGCTGAAATATGTTGCTTCCATAAGCGCCAACATCATCCCTTCAGATGACCTGTTCGAGGCATTTACCGCCTTCGCGGAAAAACGAAAACCAAAATTCCCCGGAAAATAATAGTTGTCATAAATGAAGATGTTAAAAAAGGGGTGGTTCTAACCACCCCTTTTTATATACACCCTGAAATGTTATGTTAAAATAGTTTTTTTAATTTTTTGGCCGCTTTATCAGCAGCTTTATCCGTTGCTTTTTTTGTAGCTTCTTTTGCAGCTTCCTTTGCGGCATCCTTTGCCACGTCACCAAGGTCTCCCGCGGCGTCTTTGATCAATTCCTGCAAGGTTGGCAGTTTGGGACTCACAAGTTTTGTCTTTGGACTTGTATAGGTTCCCGTCACCTTGTACTGTAAATACACCTTCCCCTCGTCATTGACCAGCTTCTTCATGGCAGACTGGGTGATCTTGTCTGACTTGACATATTTCTGCACGTTTTTGCCCAGGGCCTTCACGCCCTTGTCAACATTTCGCTGAATGCCCTTTTCAATGGACTTGTTGTATTGTTCATCCAGTGCCAGGTCAATATCCATGTTCACCGCCTTGTTATTGGTATTAGCGGTTCCCTGGAATGTCATGCGGTAATCACGGGTCTCGATCTTCCCGTTAGACAGCTTCACCACGCCACCCTTGTACCAAACGTCCACGAACCCGTCTTTCCAGTCTATGGTGTCCTTCAGGAAACCCAGTTTTCCTGAATATTTTTCCAGTGTCTCATTCGACTTCATGGCATCAAATATCTGCAGACCCGTCATCTTTCCCCGGGGGCTTCCCACCTTCATGGCCACTTCGGGATTCACCTGCCGTGTTTTCAAATCAAATGGTTTCACGTTACCGTTTGCGGACACCACGATATCAAATGAATCAACTGTTCCGGTTGATGTGGTCCCTATAGTTTTAATGCCGCTGTTAAACTTCACCTTCACCTGGTTCTTGTTTTCCAGGTCTTTTGGATCAATGGCAATATCATACACCTGCGTGGTGAGGTTATACAGCTGAATGGTCTGTTTCAGCTTGAGGTCTTTAAAGGTAACAGTACCGTTTTCCAGCCCTACCTTGCCGATGACCACACTCACAGGAAGATCATCTGCGGTAAAAGGACCGGATTTTTCTTTCGGTTTTTTCGCTTCCTCGGCTTTCTTTCGTGCTTCTTCTTCCTGCTTTTTCTTCAGCTCGGCCCTCTCTTCGGCTGAGAGCTTTTTGGGGGCCATAAGGTCGGAGAAGTTGAATGCCCCATTGCTGTACCGTACAGCGTTAATGACCGGCTCATACAGCATGAGTTCACGCAGCTCCACGTTGCCAGAAAGCAGGGGCATAAACTTCAGCTTGAATACGAATGCCTTCAGGCCAACGAAAAGATCACTCTTTGGCACCGGTTTGTCTTTCAGCTTTTCAAGTTGTTTTGCTGTCTTAAAGTTGGATATCTGTACCCCTTTCACCTCGATACCGGATACCACGGAGAATACACCAACATCAATATCCTCAATGGCCACCTGCCGGTTCAGGGCTTTCTCCATCTGGTCTTCGATCATCTGCTTGTCCACGATGATCATAATCACAATACTGGCAATAATGATAAGGGCGAATACTGCACCGATCACTATACCCAGCCATTTTAATATCTTTTTCATTACCAACCTCCTGTAAGGGTTACCCGGGTCATTAAATTATCACACTCCC
>CAZVRB010000190.1:0-3194 GCA_964629365.1 uncultured Leptospiraceae bacterium | reverse complement strand
GAGGCGCCGATGACATTCAGCGAATCAACAAGATTTTTCACCGTAGAAGAATCCTCTATCAGGGCAACACTTCCCTCGCGGGGACTGCCCTCAACGGTAACTGTCATTCCAGAACGGCTTACCACAACACGGGAGATACGCACGTCCCCACCCATTACGATGGTACCGTCCTGTTCGTTCACCACCACCCTGGCCTGGAAACTGGCTGTCACTTCAAGATTCTCAATTGTAGAAATAAACTCGGTCAGGGTGCCCTCCCCGGGCACCGTGCATTGAATAGAGCCATTCACAATAGCAGGTTTGGCATTGGGGTATTTTTTCTCGATGGCTTTCTGTATCTGGTCTGCCACCGTGAAGTCCCAGTTGTGCATTACCAGCGAAATAACCCCATTGTTTACGATCTCGGGTTCAATTCCCCTTTCAATGATACCGCCGTTTACCACCCTGGCAACAGTAATATTATTGCGGCCCCTTCTCTCTCCGCTCTGTGAACTTGACAACTGCCCCTGAGCCACCACGTAGATGTTGTTATCCGCCCCCCTGAGGGGTGACTGCAGCAGCAGGCCTCCTTTCAGGGTCTTGGCATCGCCGATGGATGAAACTGTTACGTCAACCCGGTCGCCAACACGGGTGAATGGGGGCAGCTTTGCCGTTACCAGCACCGCGGCCACGTTTTTTGAGTTTGTGATGTCTTCTTCAAGTCCAAGATTTTTCAGCACATTCTTAAGTGATGTACGGGTCAGCTCAACCCTGCTGTCACCCGACCCCTGCAGGCCAACCACCAGCCCGTAGCCATATACCTGGTTCTCCCTGAGTCCTTCTATTGAAACCAGGTCTTTTATTCGAACCGATACCTCGGCCCCGAGCAGCGACGGCAGAAAGACTGCCGCCATCACAACTATATGTACAAGTATACGTTTCATTTACTGTGTAATCTCTCCCAGCATTCGCTGAAGGTAATCTACTATTATTGCCTGTTTCTCTTCTTCAGTAAGGGTGGCACTGGCAGCTTCATCTTCTTCAAGCGGTTCACGCTGAATGTTAATGCCCGCCCCTTCTTTCACACCCCGTATATCAAGCCGCATGTTGGCTATGTCTTTTGATGTTATCTTTCTTCCCTTGAGAAGCACGGGGTCAACGATACCGGTTACCGTAAACACGTTGGCAATGCCTGAAAATGAATAGGTGCGGGTTCCCTGTATCCTGTACTTCCCGTCGGGAAGTTCTTCGGCCACCCTGGCAGCCATCTGTATTGTCATGTTGCCCCTGCCGGTTACCGCGGTGGAATTTCTTGCCTGCGAATTCCTGTTAGACGAAACTGGCGGCAGAAAGGGGGTGAGTTTGCCGTCCGGATTTGAAGAGACCGAATACGACTCGTCCTGGGTCAGCTGCAGGTTAAACCGCATCCTTGATATGTCCTCCACCTCAACCTGCAGCACGTCACCCACCGCCAGGTTTTCACCAGAAGCATAGATATTTCTGTCCTGCCAGATGCTTGCCCCGTAAATAACGCTGGCGGACAAAAAAACCATGACTACCGCGATGGCTGCAGCGTGTTTCATAGTGCCACCTCAATAATTCCCTGGCCTGACACTGTACCGTGAATCCTTTTCTTACCCTGCAATTCAACTTCCACCCGCTGTCCACCGGCACCGGGATTAACCACCTTGCCCCTGGTTTCGATGATAATTCCACCATTGTTGACAATAACGGTTACCATGTCCCCACGGTTCACCCGGATATCACTTTGCGTATCAGTTTTCCTCGACAATTTTTTTGACGCGTCGGTTACCCTTGTGGCACTGCCATATATAATAACATTCTCATCTGTTACAGTTCTGAGAACTGAAAGCAGTTCAGCACGGTCGATCAATCCATCAGAAAGCAGGGTACCTTCGATTACCACTTCACGAATCTTGTTGCCTGTCTCAGGTGAGCCATCCACGATTGCCAGGTGTTTCACCTTGATTGTTTCACTATTGGGTGTAACCTGCGACTTGAGGTATATCACCACATCAGCCCATACTGGATGTATGGGCCATGATAGAAGGATACACAATGCTATGAGCCGCACCACCCTGTTCATTAACGCTTCATACCTATGGCAGTTCCCAGCATGGAGTCTGAAGACTGGATTGCCTTTGAGTTTATTTCATAAGCCCTCTGGGCCACGATCATATTCACCATCTCTTCTACAACTTTTACGTTGGACATTTCAAGAAAACCCTGGTGGGTTTTTGCCATACCATTCATACCCGGCTGACCGGCGATCTCGTCTCCTGAGGCAGGGGTAGTTTTAAACAGGTTGCCCCCGATACTCTGCAGGCCCGCGGGATTGACAAACCGTGCCACCTCAAGCTGACCAACCTCGATCGGGTCATCATCACCAACGATCTTAACCGTTACCCTTCCGTCCTGGCTTATGGAGATACTTTCATGAATGAAATTATCGGGCAGAACGATGGGGGGTTCCAGCAGGTAGCCGTTAGAAGTAACCACCTGGCGGTTTGAATCAATCTTGAAGGAACCGTCACGGGTATATGCCATACTCCCATCATATAACTGCACCTTGAAGAAACCTTCTCCTTCAAGGGACAAATCCATCTTGTTACCCGTGGCCTGCAGGCTGCCCTGTTCAAACATCTTCTGCGTAGCGGCTACCTTCACCCCATGTCCAACCTGTATACCGGTTGGCACCTCGGATATTTCAGTTGCGGGGGTACCCGCCATTTTCACCGTCTGGTATATAAGATCTTCAAATTCCGCCCTGTTCTTCTTGAATCCTGTAGTATTCACGTTAGACAGGTTATTTGAAATAGTATCAATATTGAACTGTTGTCCCACCATCCCGGACGCCGCGGTCCACAATGAACGCATCATGGTTAGTACCTCGCTGATAATGGGGATTATGTCCCCAGGATTACTGCATATTACTTCTATTATTATCGGTACAATCAATTTCTACATTAACATGAATTTCAAGGATCACTGTGAAGGATCCCCGCAAAGGCGCAAAGAGCGCAGAAAATTGATCAATACATGTTCGTTTTGTTTTTTTCAATCTAGTAAATAATTATTGCAAGTTTGATACAGGGTATAGATTTTTACAGGCTAACAAATATATTAATTCAAATGGGTCCTTCCGGATTATTGGGAATTGAAAATAATTCTTTATAACAATAATCTTTGAAATT
>CAZVRB010000189.1:0-3199 GCA_964629365.1 uncultured Leptospiraceae bacterium | reverse complement strand
CTCTGTACCTCTGCACCTCTGTGGTTCTACTTAATGTTAAGTATACTTTCCAATGATGTCAGTGAATAACGGGTATTCTTCTTTTCTTGATTCGGCGAATTGGGTGTCGGGGTCATGGCGGGCTACCTGGTCTGAGAGGTGTTCGGCTGCGTGTATGTAATCATGCAGCCGACTCATGGCGAAATCGGGGGTGTGGCCATTGGCGATCATGAAGACCCAGTCTGATGCCTGGGCAAGGCAGATCTCACGTAACAGCTGTTCCCTGATAATTGGGGGAATGTCCCCCGTCTCTGATTTTAGATTATAATATATATCGTGAATTTTCGGATACAACCAGCCAAGTTGCGGGGGATACCATGTGGAAAACAGGCCTCCTCCACCCCATGAAGATTCTGCCGGGGTAAATGAAAGAAGATTGTTATCATCTGCAAGTTGTCCGGGTGATTGCATGCGGATGGAGGGTGATGTGCTGACCTGGCGACAGAGTTCTTCGATAAAAATCGGTCCCTCAAACCACCAGTGACCAAAAAGCTCCATGTCGAATGGCAGTATAAATGCCGGTTGATCTACCCTGTCTTTAATTTCGGCGGTTCTCTGGTGTATCTTATCCATGAAATCTTTCGCGTGTTCCCTGGCCTGATGGCGGGCTGCTTCCGGATCATACCAGTTTTTCTCCATGGTTTCGCCGGTAATGGCATACAATTTCAGGCCAGCCGGTATCCTGTCTATCCCCTCAGTTTCGAGAATATCGTCGGGAAGGGCATACATGTAATCATGATGAAATTCCCTGTAGCGGTAATCGCCGGGGTAACCCTGCTGCGCAGACCAAACGGCCATTGACAGTACAGGATCCCGTGGGAAAAACACAAGTGATGAAGGGGAGATGGATGGAGCAAAATGGCCTGACGGGGGTGGATTTCCATTGAGGTAGACGGCCCTTGTGTCACAGAATGTATACTTGATCCCATTTTCCACAAGAATGCGGTCAAGACCCGTGTAATATGCCATCTCGGGCATCCAGAAACCTTCGGGAGTTGCGCCAAAATGCTTTTTGAACACCTCCATTCCAATTGACACCTGCGTGTCTACCAGTTCTGCCTGTGAACGATACGCGGGAAGAAGTGCATGGGTGGCAGCCGTGGTGATGAGTGTCAGGTTTCCCGAATCTGCGTGAATTTTAAAGCAACGAAGAAGATCTCCCTCATTCATTTCGAAGTAATCAAGTGTCTCATTTAGAAAACTCCGGTAAAATGTACGGCTTTTTTTCTGTTCTGCTGTTTCATCTTCCGGTATATGTTCAAGTAGCCGCATCATGGTTTTCACCCAGCTTCGATACCTGTCCTGGTAATACCGGTCTGACAGCATCTGCATGAGGGTGGGGCTCAGGGATATGGTAAGGTGAAAAGATACCTGTTCATCATCAAGCCGGTCAAAAACGCGAAGAAGGGGGATGTAGCATTCGCTCATTGTCTGATACAGCCACAACTCTTCAAGTGGGAACCAGTGATGGGGGATACGGATATATGGAAGGTGGGCGTGCAGTACAAGTACTATTGTAGCATTTTCTTTTGATGAAGACATTATCAGGATGATATCCGGTAATCTGACGCGTCCCTGCCCGTGGATTCTATTCCCGCCGATTCAAGCATATCCCCGGCAGCCGATCCCTCCAACATGGAAGCAGTTTTTTCGGGGGAGTAGGGGATGTGTACAGGCTCAGAGGTGAAAATGTGAACCCGCTCCCCATGATTCTCTTCCCGGGAAAATAGTTCAAATTCAATTCTTGATCCTTCCAGTGACTCGTCAAGAGAAAGGGTCCAGTTGTTTTTCTGACCAAATACATCATGTTCCTGTAAAGGGGTTTTGGCTTCATTCTTTATTGAATACAACGTGATAAACAGCCTGGGTTCACCGTAACTGTCACATATACACTGTTCAGCAAGAGATTTCCATTTTTTATCTGTCAGGTGCCAGTGCAGGTGTACGAATCCTGTTTCGGGCATATGCAAAGAAAAAAAACCGTTATCATTTTTAGTTTCCATCGTATATCCTTCTTCCAATTATTACCACCTGGCAAAGTGTTCTTCTGCCCATCCGATAATCCCTTTTATATTAACAGGTTTACCTTTGTCGGGTATTACCATTCCGGTATATTCTCCAAACATCTGGTGAACTTCACTGCGGATTAACAGGAGATTCGTTTTTGCCTCACGTTCGAAAAACGGGGTGAAGGTTAGTTCCAGCTTGCCGTCGTTTGATCCGAAATACCATGGTTTCATGTAATCTGATGGATCATAGTTGAATTCAACCTGGTCAAGCTTGGTCATGGTACCATTTATAAAAAAACAGTTCTCCGTGGCGTAACTGAGATCTCCAAAACCCTTGCCGAGGTTGCACCCGAAAGTGGTTTTGCTGTCAAGATGGCCCGACGCACTTGCCCAGTTCCAAAAGCTGTTATAGTCCCAGACACCTCTTCCCCAGTCAAGGGTGGCAAGGGCACGGAGTTTTTTCATGTCATATTCATTTTTCCCGAATCGCAGGGTTCCCCGTACCGGCATGGCATTGATTTTCTGATTGTAATAGAACCGTTTCTTCCCTATGGGGGTGGACATAACGATACTGTCCATTGCTTCTGGCTGGGTGATTTCCAGGTCTGCGTGTAAGCCTTCGCCATTGTGGAAAGAAGGCCATTGCACGTTAATCAGCCGTTTGCCGGGCATGCGGGTGAAATTAACAGTTGTATCCCCATGTGAGAAATGGATATTACCTTCACGGCTGCTTGTTGGAAGGGCGCATCCCTTCCCGAAGGGAGTGAGGATGGTTTCTTCTACAATTGTTTTTTTATTAAAATCAATAAAATATACAAACACAACACAGGCATACCCGATATCAGATACCGTGGCAGAAAAGAAAAAATCCCTGGTGGTAAAACCATAATAGTCCCATTCCTTGATTCTGATCTTGTTAAGAAATTTAAAGGGATACAGTCGTACATTTTCAGGATTATATTGCAGCACCTGTTTTTTTGAATAGCCACGATGGGAGAGTGTCCCGTCGTTTTTGAGCAGTGTATCATTAATTTTTATCTGGTATTGCATCAACGTTTCTCCGTGATGATGTGATGTATTCGCGGGATTGAAATAATTTTTATTATGTAAAGTGTATACATCTTCTTTAGTGAAAGTCAAGTGAATTGTTG
>CAZVRB010000188.1:0-3258 GCA_964629365.1 uncultured Leptospiraceae bacterium | reverse complement strand
AACAGGCAGAAAATATTATGGGGGGGGACAAAAGGACAAGCCGGCTCCGTTCATCTCTCATGGATATTCAGCATCAGCAGGTATCACCCGCTATCACCGCCCTCTTCTCGGCAGCAGTGCCCGGACTTGGCCAGGCCAGGGTGAAAAGGTATAGCGACGCCCTGCTCAGCCTGGGGGCAGTGGCCCTCCTGGGAGGCGGCACCTACTATCTTCTGAAAAATGACCATATGGCAGCCGGTGCCACGTTAGGATTCTTTCTTGCCGTTACATATGCCGGCAACGTGTATGGTGCCTATAACTCGGCATTGCGATACAATAGAGATGCACATTACCGGTGGAAGGAATCATTTCGCAGGCGGTTTATTCCCGCCTATAATCCGGATGATCACCTGCAAAGGGAGCTGCTTTTCCCATGAAAATACTACTACACCTGTTACTGGCTGCAACAGCCATCATCGTTATGCCCTACCCTGCAAACAGGGCCTTTGCTGCTGATTCACATCCACTTCTGCAGCAGGCAGAACGTCACATGGAGAACCGTCAGTATTATCACGCAATTACCGAAATCATGCGCTATCAATATCTCTATCCACGGGGAAAGGAGTATTACGGGAGCATGCTGATGATGGGAAAGGCCTATTTCCTTGGTGACAATTACTACCAGGCAACACAGGTAATGGCAGAATGTTATAACGCCGCCCGGGACACCGGGGAGGGCGAGAAAGCACTGTACTTTCTCGGGACAATGCGTCTTAAATCCGGATCACCCTTCTTCGCCCACAGGACCATACAGGAGTATATGTACATCTATCCCGATGGATCATACAACGAGATATCCCAACTCCACGCCTGCCATGCCCTGGCCATGATGAACGATCACCGGAAAGCCCTTGATGGCATTCATGAATTTCTGGAAAAGTATCCGAAAACCGGGTACAGGGAAGAAGCCCTCACCCTTGAAAAGAATATTATTGAACAGGTAAACAGGCCGCGTAAAAGTCCCCTGACAGCCTTTCTTGGCTCACTGGTAATGCCGGGGTTTGGTCATTTTTACACGGGAAATATCGGCATGGGACTGCTTTCTTTCTTTACAAACGCGGGACTTATATATTTAATATATGATGGATACACTGATGGTGACATGTTCAGGGCGGCCTTTTTCGGCTTCATTGAACTGTCATTCTACCAGTATTCCCTTATCACCGGGGTGCGAAGTGTACATGAGTACAACAGCGATAACGAATACTACAACACCCTTCGAATGTCTGTGGAAACCCGGTTCTGAATTTTTTTTTCACCACAGAGACACAGAGGAGGATATTTATTGTCTGGTTGCATTTCATGAAAACATTCAAGATTTTTCAGTAGCCATACTGCTTTAACATAACCCTAAGACAAATATAATAATCCGTTCTCTGTGACTCTGTACCTCTGTGGTAACTATTTTTAAGACAAAGGGCAACTATCATCATGAAGGACAAATCTTTAAATCTTGAGAGTCTTCTCAGGGAGGACAAAGATCCCGGGCTTATCGCCCAGGATATTCTTGAAGGTGAGTTTTCTGAACTTGATATTCATCGCAAGGATTACCTTGACCGCTTTCTTGATTTTATATACTTCAAGGTTTCTACGGGCATCCCCTACATTATTCATGACGCCTACCCTTCCAAGCGAATGCATGACAAAGAACTTGAATCGAAGATACGTGAACTGTTAAATGATCATCTCTATCCCGATATACTGTTTCCCCTTCTAAAACATTTTTCAAGAAACATGCACAATTCGGATACGAACCTCTACCTGGCCAACCTGGTTGAAGCAGACGAGATCATAAACACAATTTATGATACCTTTGTAATGTTTAGAAATGATTCTTGGATTCTTGATCCGGAAAAACGCACCCTGAACGTGAAACGTATCCAGCAATACCTGGCCCGTTCAGAAAACCAGCATTCCTCTCCCCTTGACGCGGCGTGCCGGTTTAAGTACATACTGGAATTCATTGCCATCAAGCAGAAGGTAGACCACATCTACACCATGGATCAGCTGAAATTATCAGGAGACAACTGAGGGTTATCTCCCGATAGAAGAAAGCCGTTCAACTACGGCATCGGGGGGAAGATCTTCTTCGCGTACAGATATGTTATTGAATCTCTGCGAATCGGTATAATTCTCACTATCGTTGAGCTCGGGTTTATATGTCTGAATGAGCCACCACAGTATATCCTGCATGTCGCGGGGGGTTGTATCCACAACGGTATACATGTAATACAGGTCTCTTCCCTGCAGCCTGGAGGATAGTGCAGGATGGCGTGTAAAGATGGGGTCCATCAGGTTCTTTAACCCGATTCGAAGACCGTCTCTCCAGCAGCTGAAATAAAGCAGTTTCCTGGGCTGATTCCGTGGAACGTTTTCCATCAGTAACACAATACCCGGCAGCTCGGGAATAATCTTGGTAATTGAATACTTATCATACTTATGTAACGGTGACCACGCGATGGTATAGAGTACACCGTCATTAACTTCCTTTTTCTTCATACAGTCTCCTTTTTATGCCTTTGTTGTACTTCATCAATCAGTTCATCAAGGGCGTATAACAGGTCGTGGGCACGTTTCATAACATCAATCTCATTTAAAAGACTGTATCGCCTCTCATACTGCAGCACGAAATAATTTGCCACGAAGTCAGTAAGCTGATGCAGATCGGATATGAAGTTCAACAGGTGTATCAATTTATCAGATTCATCCACATTTATCAAGAATATTAGTTCCTGTGCTTTTTTTCGAAGAAGGTCGCAGACCGTATCATTTTGTGTGACGCTGCTTTCTTCAATTTCACGGTAATATCCGTTTGTGATCATTCGTCTTTTTCCGATGCGAACCCTTGATATACCCTTTAGCTGAAGGGATGTATAATGCCCCCGGCTTTCATTCTTTACAACCTCGGCAAGTGTTGCCACAGATCGTGGCCGGCGAATCACGTCAACTATGCCGCCAACCGGGTATACAAGCAGCCTGTCACCCGGTTTAAGTGAATGCACAAACCGCAGTCGAACACCGGCAGAAAGCCCGCAGAAAGGGAATAAAACCTTTTTGTACAGGTACAGGATGTATTTTCTTTGAAGTTCCATATCACTCATTACCCTTCAACTTTACTAAACTGATATCACGCGGAGACGCGGGGAACGCGGAGAGTTCCGTGTCTTCCTCAGCGTCTCCGCGCCTCCGCGTGATACTAATTGGGTATTGATGAAGAGT
>CAZVRB010000187.1:0-3303 GCA_964629365.1 uncultured Leptospiraceae bacterium | reverse complement strand
GACGCCGTGCTGAGCGACGCCGAAGCATAAACGCGGATGATTAGTGAATAGTGAGAAGTGAACTGATCATTCCCGTATCACCGCACTGTCATTCCCAAGAATCCGGAAAGACTCTTTTTTCATATACGCACGTGTAGTCACTCCTTCAAATTATTATAATTTTTCACAAAAAAACAATAATTTTTCAACATCCACAGTTGACGATTTTTAAAACCCTATGTATATTTATTACAGAATAAAATTAGCACTCACCAGGGTAGAGTGCTAACAACTATCTCCCATTCAAACAAGGAGGTGTGACATGGCACGAGGACTGATAAAACGGGATGAGAAGAACATACAGGATCCATTTGTAAACTTCAGAAACGAGATGGAACGGGTATTTGACGACTTCTTTTCCCTGAAGCCAACAGAAATGTTCGATTCTGAGTGGATACCTTCAATTGATGTGGATGAGGATGAAAAGAACGTGTATGTAAGGGCTGAAATTCCAGGAATCGAAGAAAAGGACATTGATGCAACCCTTGAAGAGAACATCCTGACTATTTCAGGCGAAAAGAAGGAAGAACACGAAGAAAAGGACAAGAAGCATTGGCTCAGAGAAAGCCGATTCGGTTCATTTCAGCGATCAGTGGCACTACCGGAAGGGATTAAAGCCGACAGTGCGAAGGCAAAATTCAAAAAGGGTGTGCTGAATATTGAGATTGAAAAGACTGAAAAGTCTAAACCAAAAAGTATTAAAATAGATGTGAAATAAGGTATAAGCAGGAGGATTACCATGTTAACAACATACGATCTCTTCAATGACGTACTTTCAATGAGGAACATGGTGGACAGGTTTTTTACAGAAACACCGGCAAAACGCAGGGGCGCCGATTATCCATACGTAAATATTTACGAGAAAGATGACACGGTGCAGGTTCGCATGATAGCTCCCGGCGTTAAAGTTGAAAATGTGGATCTTCAGTTAAGGGACAACGCCTTGACCGTATCCCTGAAGAAAGAAGACGACCACAAAGATCAGCCGTATATCAGGCGTGAACGGCAGTTTGGCGAATTCGGCAAGACTGTGCGGCTGCCATACAGGGTAAATCCCGAGAAGGTAGAGGCAGAAATGCGAAACGGTCTGCTTACAGTGAAAATGGTAAAAGACGAAGCCGCCAAACCAAAGAAGATCCAGATCAAGTAACGGAGAGCGAAGGAGGCAACATTATGGCAACCGAAGTAACGAAACTTAAAAAAGATTCATATGACTGCGAAGAATGTGTAATTGTACCTGCAGTTGATATATATGAAACAGGTGATGAATACGTACTGAAGGCTGATATGCCGGGGGTACAGAAAGAAGACCTGGATATAACTTTTGAAAAGAATCAGCTGGAGATTAACGGCAAAGTAGATCCGTCACTGGTTGACGACGAAAACATCAGGTACAGGGAATATACACTGTACAATTACAACAGGCGATTCACCGTAGGTGAAGGTATCGACAGCCAGAAGATCGCAGCCCGGCTGGAAGACGGCGTGCTCACGCTTACCTTACCCAAAAGTGAAGCAGTTAAACCCAGGAAGATTGAAGTAAAATCAGAATAACGACACACTGTACAACACATTACACCTTGCTCAAAGCGGCCCAAACGGCCGCTTTTTTGCGGGTTCATGAAACCAGCAAACCCACCTGCCATTTTTAAACCGACACATTTTCATCAAATGAACATTCCCTTAAAATGTGCTTGCAAAAAAAAGGCACTCTTGTAGTCTTTTCCAGAATTTTGATGTCCATTAGGTCACTCACATATACAAATTTATATACATGGTGAGTCAACATATAAACCGGGATCATTTATATTTTTATACAAATCAGTTAAGGAGGATATGGCAATATGTCTAACGAAAAAGTAATGAACCGATGGATCGTAGTTGTCGGTGCTATTCTGATCCAGCTTTGCCTTGGTGCAATCTATGCCTGGTCAGTATTTACACCAAAACTGACCGCCGCAGATGGTGTATACCAGTTTACAGCGGGGCAGACAGCAGGAATTTTTTCTGCCGGCCTGTTTGTATTCGCGCTGGTAATGGTATGGGCAGGGCGCAAGCTTGCTACAATCGGACCTCGTAAACTTGCAATGGCTGGCGGCCTTGTGCTTGGCCTGGGTTACATTCTTGCAGGTTTATTCGGTGACAGTTTCATCACACAGTTTATTTTCATTGGTATCATAGGCGGCGCTGGTATTGGTCTTGCCTATGTTGTACCTATCGCCGTTGGCGTTAAGTGGTTCCCCGACAAGAAGGGAATGCTCACCGGGCTTGCTGTTGCGGGTTTCGGTTTTGGCGCAACCATATGGGTAAAATGGGCCGGTGCATGGGGTGGAGGACTTCTCAACACCATGAGCATTGCCGGACTTGACGGCGTGCGAAGTGTATTTCTTCTGTATGGTATTATCTTTGCGGTTATCGTATTCCTTGGAAGCCTTGTAATGGTAGATCCACCTGAAGGCTGGTTTCCAAAAGGATACGTTCCCCCTGAAGCTACTGACACTGTTACAGCGGGTACTGTTAATTTTGAAACCAACGAAATGTTAAAGACTCCACAGTTCTACATGCTGTTCGTTACATTTTTGTTCTCGGCACTTGCCGGGCTCATGGTTATCTACTGTATCAAGCTGTTCGGTATTGACGCGTTAACGTATTCAAAACTGGGTTCCCTTGATACTGCAACAGAAGGCTTCAAGGACACCGCCGTATGGGCAAGTCATGTTGCCGGTACCGCCATGGCCATCTACGCAATTCTCAACGGACTTGGCCGAATCGCGTGGGGTACCGTATCTGATAAGCTTGGAAGAAAGAACTCGATTTTTCTCATGTGCCTGCTCCAGGGAATTATCATGCTTCTTTTCTACAAGCTGGGTGCAACAGAACTCGGCCTCATCGTAGCAGCAGCCATTATTGGCTTCAACTTCGGTGGCAACTTTGCTCTCTTCCCGGCCGCAACAGCCGACTTCTTCGGAAACAAAACTGTTGGCAAGAATTACGGCTTCGTGTTCTTCGCGTATGGTATCGCCGGTATAGCCGGTCCCCAGATCGCCGGTCTTTTCAAGGACGCTGCAAAGGGCGCAAACACACCGGAAGCATGGGTAACACCTTTCATTATCGCCGGTGTTGCATGCCTGGCAGGTGCAGCAATAATGCTGCTTGCCAAAGCACCAAAAAAAGCATAATTTCAGATCACAATATAACAAAAAAGGCGACGGTTACCCCGTCGCCTTTTTTCATTAATGCTTATCACCGCCTTTCCCCCGTAAC
>CAZVRB010000186.1:0-3343 GCA_964629365.1 uncultured Leptospiraceae bacterium | reverse complement strand
AAACGAACGAAGACCTTTCCCATGTACAACTTTGTGTAAAGTATCCGCATGATATTCCTGCGCAATACTTTCTCACTGGAGTCGTCTTCTTTGCGTACTATAATATATTTAGCGGCATCGCGTGTGATAACCCCTTTAATCAGTGACCCGTCTTTCTTGAATATAACCTCTGCATGGCCGGCTACTGCCACTAAAAGGATTATACAAAAGGTGATGGTTGTAATTATGATTTTTTTACTTTTTTTCATATTAGAACAACTGAAAAAATCTGCACACCTGTCATACAACAAATTCCGGCTATTGTACTAACAAAAAAGTTTTCGTCAATGAGTTTTTTCATTACATGACTACTAGTTAGTTGGGTTCAGCGCCCCTCACTGAAATGACTGCAAAAACGCTTTGAATTGGCTGCTGTCGCGAACCCCGTCAAAATCGCTGTCGGTTTTGCTTTTCTGCAGCTTCTTTGAGGGTTCAGAGCCTGCTGTTGAATAGAGCTATTTTTTACACAGAAATCGTTTGCTAATTGTAAATATAATTGACAATTAGCAAACGATTTCTTATAGTTACCCTATGATTCCACGAGACGCAGGGGAAACCCTGAAAAAATTATCTAAAGACTATCCTGTCCTTGTTATCACCGGGCCACGGCAATCGGGGAAAACCACCCTGGTGAAAAGCATTTTCAGTGATAGAGAATACATATCATTTGAAAATCCCGATGTTCGCGAGATGGCCATTTCTGACCCGCGGGGTTTTTTAAACAGGTACCGTGATGGTGCAGTATTTGACGAAATACAGAGGGCGCCTGACCTGCTTTCGTACATGCAGCAGATAATTGACGAGAATATAAGACCCGGTATGTTTATTTTGACCGGCTCCCAGCAGTTCGGCCTTATATCGGGAATAACCCAGAGCCTTGCCGGCAGGTCAGCCCTTGTCCGCCTGCTGCCCTTTACCCTGCGCGAGTGGTATGGAAAGAATATAAATGTTCCTATTGACCAGGTTCTCTATTCGGGCCTGTATCCCCCCATCCACGACAGAAAACTCGACCCCAACCTGTGGTATGCCAATTATATCAATACATACATCGAAAGGGACGTGAGGCAACTGGTAAATGTCAGGGACCTTAATACCTTTCAGCGTTTTGTCAGGCTGTGCGCCGGGAGAACGGGGAACCTGGTCAATCTTTCTGACCTGGCTTCGGATTGCGGGATCACACATAATACAGCCAAATCATGGCTTTCCATATTAGAGGCCAGCTATATCATTTTCCTGCTATCGCCGTATCATAAAAACTTCAACAAGAGGATAATTAAAACTCCAAAGCTGTATTTCTATGATACTGGACTGGCCTGCTGGCTTCTTTCCATTCAGAACTACGAACAGGTCAACACACATCCCATGCGCGGGTCCCTGTTTGAATCGTTTATCATCAGTGAATATTTTAAGTCCAGCTTCAATAAAGGGCTTCCGGGTTTCTACTATTTCTGGCGCGATAGAAGTGGGAATGAAATTGACCTTCTCGTAGAGGAAGGCGGGAAAATACGGCCCGTGGAGATAAAGTCAGGTGCAACCCTTAATACTGATTATTTTAAAGGACTGCATCGTTTTATCTCGCTTGCCAGCGACATTGTCGAACCAACCCTGATCTACGGGGGAGATGACTCGCTCAGCCATGGGGGGGTGACTGTCACTTCGTGGCGTGAGATATGAGGGGTGCATCTTTGCAGGGTGTGGGGTCAGAGCCTCTACAACTTAAAACATCTGCTTACTATCCATAACCTCTGAAACCATACATCTTTCCGATTTTTCTTCATACATTCTTCTATCAGCAACATTAATCAGTTCATCAATCCCGGATCCATCTTCAGGGAACACCGCAAATCCTATACTTATCTTAAGACTCACTTTGAACCCGCAAATTTCCCTCGGCTGCTCAACAGCGTTTCGAAGCCTCTCTGTAAAATACCTGGCATCCCCGCGACCCGCTTTAGCGCTTATTACAACGACGAATTCATCTCCCCCGTACCTGACAGAAAGGTCCGTATCCCTGATCGATTTGTTTATTGAATCAGCAATAGCTACAAGAATCTCATCTCCAAGGGCATGGCCATAAGTATCATTTATCCGCTTGAAGCCGTTCACATCAAGAAGAAAAACTATAACACCCTTATTGTCTGCACCGCACTCTTCAATCAGAATTGCCACATGTTCATTCAGATTTCGTCGATTTGCAAGCCCTGTAAGATCATCCTGGCTTGCCATTTTCATTATTTTTTTCTGTGATCTCAGATTGATGGCCATTATGAATCCATAAGTCCATCCCAGTACCCAGAGAATAACTAAAAGAAAAAGAACACCAATAAAGGGGTGGGACAAAAAACCAGAATCAATTCTTCCTGTAAACGCAAGATACCATCGATACATAAAACCGGCTGAAAGTGTCAAAAAAGTCGCCGCGATCATCGAATTTAACACACGCTCAAGTTTATAGGTTCGATACACAAGCAGGAATGCCGGAGTAACAAGAGTAAATATGAGAAGCGGGTCAAGCACCTGGTATCTCACTGCCGGATCATTGCGAATAAGAAATGATACAACAAAAGCTATAAGTATAAACAAGGGGATATATTTGAATCTTGAAGCTTCATTGCCAAAACCGCGAAAACGGAGTATTCCTTCGATCATGGCAATTGCCGCGGTAAGGATGAATGCATTGTTTAAGAATACCGCGTAATTGGAAATAAAGGGAACGAGCCACAGAACCAGGAAGCTGAAAGTTCCAAACGCGGCTGCCAAAGCCCACCAGCCTGTACCCTTCTCAGAAGGATTTATCCGCCAGGTTACAGTCATTACAGAGGTGGAAACAATTCCCACAACAGCAACTACGGTAGCTATTGTAAAGTTATCAAGCTGCATATCAAACATCCAGGTTGTGTTTCATGTAGGCAGGTATGAAGCACCTTTTCATTATTGAACAGTTCCACATTATTATACATTAAAGATACGCTGTCAACGAATAATACTTAACACCCTCTCTTCATGTTAAATCAAATTTTTCTTGAATAAAAAAATGTCTTTCGGTCACTCTGGAACCTGATAAAAACGATACAGGGGTACACAACATATGGATAACTACGATTTAATTATAACGAGAAGAAGTATAAGAAAATACAAGGACAGCAGGCTTGACGATGATCTTCTTAAAAAGATAATCCGTGCCGGGTGTTATGCTCCTTCAGCAATGAAAAAGTTTCCCTGGAGATTCGTAATTATTGACGACAGAAAAATTCTGGATGGTCTGACAGAGGTTCACCCGAGTTCTAAAATGCTGCGCTACACG
>CAZVRB010000185.1:0-3353 GCA_964629365.1 uncultured Leptospiraceae bacterium | reverse complement strand
CGGAGGAATCTTGTCACATATTTTATCACATGATCCTGCCCTGGTGCTATCCTTTCATGACGGAAGCAATACTTTTCATATTGAAGACGCCAATGATGCTGCTCTCCTGCTTTTAGGCTATGACAGGAAAACATTACGTAAGATGGAACCGGCCAGTCTTTTTACAGATGAGAAAGACTGGGAGAAACTATACACACTTTTCCAGGATTACGGGAATCTATTCCTGGATAAAGTATCCATGAAAGGTAATAAGGATTATCTGCGACTTGACCTTACAGCTGAATCATTCAGATTTGGCAAATACCGGATGCTCACCATGCGGATGAATAAACCGGTACTTACCCGTAAAATATTAAACAGGATTGAACTGGAATTGCTCCAAACGAGCACCCTGCTCAATTCTATCCTGAACAACACCCATATGCACATCGCATGCATGGACAGCAATTTTAATTTCATTACCGTTAACGAACAATACGCCGGGGCTGCCAATAAATCACCTGAGTACTTTATTGGGAAAAATCATTTCGACCTGTACCCCCACCGGGAAAACGAAGCAATATTCAGGAACGTTGTTGAAACCGGTGAATCGTTTATAGTATACGAAAAGCCTTTTATACACCCGGATACACCCGAGAAAGGACCCGGTTACTGGGACTGGAGCCTGATACCGGTCAAAGATGAAAGCGGAGCGGTCACCCAGTTGGTATTGACCCTTGCAGATGTAACCGAAAAGGTTATGTCCAGGGAAACTATTCAAAAGAACGAGGAACTCTTCAGGCAATCCATGGCAGTCGGACGAAGCTTCGCTTTCGAATGGAATGCCACAACCGACAAAATAACCCGCACCGGGGAATGCGGTAATATACTGGGTATCGGCAATGAGCTTACCACCCACGATACCGCCAAACGATTTCTCAGCATGCTGCCTGAAGAAGACTGTGCAAAACTGAATAAAATCATACGGGAACTTACCCCAAGAGATGACTCATATCATGTAATATACAGTTTTGTTAATCCTAATGATCTAAAAGTAGTTCTGGAAGAAACAGGAAGGGGGATATTCGATAACGAGGGCAACCTTACCGGCATCGTTGGGATCGCGGTTGATATTACCCGACGCAGAAAGGCTGAAGAAGCACTGGTAAACAGCGAAGCAGAAATCAGGAAACAGCTGATCGAGATTGAAAATATTTACAGGATAGCCCCCATTGGCATGTGCATGTTTGACCGTGATCTGCGGTACATACGTGTCAATGATCAACTGGCAGAAATCAACGGGATTCCCGCGCATGAACACCTGGGGCGAACCCCCGGCGAGGTTGTACCCGACCTGGCAGAACAGGCAGAATCAGTATTACGCAGGGTTATGGAGTCCGGTGAACCGGTTCTCAACCAGGTGATAAAAGGAGAGACCCCGGCCAATCCGGGAATAACGAGAACATGGAATGAAAGCTGGTTTCCCCTCTATGATGAGAATGATGACATATACGGCGTGGGAACCATCATCGAAGATATTACGGAAAAATTATACGCGGAAGAACAGCTACGGGATCTCAATGAAACCCTTGAACAGCGTATTGAACAGCGAACCGGCAAGATTATGCAGCTGGCTAACCAGCTGCGGGCCATGAACATAGAATTAAACAGGGTGGAACAGCGTGAAAGGATCCGCCTTGCTCAAATGCTGCATGATCATATACAGCAATACCTCATCTCGGCAAGAATTCAGATGGGATGGATCAAGAGAAAATCCTCAGAAAGCAAGATCAGGGAAAGATCCGGTGAGATAATATCTATTCTCAACGAGGTGATAGAATCCACCCGTTCATTAACCGTGGAGATCCATCCACCTGTATTAAGCGTTTCAGGGCTTTCAGAAAGCCTGTACTGGCTGGCTGATTACATGTATGAAAAATTCGGGTTCAGGGTTACTGTTGATGCCGACATACAGGCAGAACCCGACTCAGAGGAAGCAAGGTATTTGTTGTTTGAATGCGTACGGGAGTTACTTCTCAATTCCCTTAAGCATTCGGGTACGAAACGTGCCAGTGTCAAAATGAAATTACTGGATGAAAATTTTATCAGCATTCAGGTGGAAGACAGGGGCAAGGGATTTAATACTGAACTCTTAAATTACCACTCTGCGGGTTTTACCAGTTTCGGTCTTTTCAGCATACAACAGAGAATGACTTATTTTGAAGGATCAATGAATATTCGAAGCAATCTCTCGGAGGGTACCAGCATTACATTAATAATGCCCGCAAAGCATGAAGATATCTCGTCTGCCGGTGCTCACGGAAACGAATCGGGGGAGTCCTTTCATGTCCCAATGTGACGCATGCCATATTATGGAAAAACTATACCAGTGCTGCGGTCGACATCCCCTTACCGGCAGAAAGGTGCAGTTGAAACTGGTTGATGGAACACTGGTAACTGCCTGTCCGCATCTGGATATTCATTCACGTTGCAGCATATATGAATCAAGACCCCTGGGATGCCGGCAATTCATCTGCGACTGGCACAACACTGCAGAAAATCTTGAACATCGCAAGGTACTTGAACATCGTTTTTTCAGTTACTTCAGCACCAGGGATATTATCTGATCTTTAATTATTCCGCATTCGTTGCCGGTAAACCTGACCGTATGACAGTTCTTGTTTGCTCTATTAGTTCCTGAATATTTTCATCGTTATAAGGTGACGTATCGATTGGGGGATGAATTGTCATATGCACCACCCCGGGGAACAACCTGGTTGTATGGGCTGGCAAAACCTTTCCTGTTCCTGATATGGTAACGGGGAGTATGGGAAGGTCAAGATCAAGGGCCATTTTGAATGCCCCCTTCTTGAATTCACCCAGGCTTCCGTCAAGGCTTCGTGTACCCTCTGGGAAAAATATCACCGATGTACCATTGACAACCTTCTTTTTTGCTTCCCGTAATGAGGCAAGGGCCCTCTCATGATTTGACCTGTCTATGAATATATGTCCTACTTTCTCGCAGCCGATGCCAAGTCCGGGAACTTTACGTAATTCCTGTTTCATCACCCACTTGAAATCGATACCCAGCCATCCATACAGCACAAACACGTCAAAATGACTCTGATGATTGGCAGTAATGACATATGACTGCTCTTTGTCTATATTGTGCCTGCCATGTACATGCACACACATGGGGGTCACATACCCGTTAAGCCTTGACCAGATTGAACCGCATACATAACTGGCAAGCCTGGGATTTGTCAATGGCACAAGTATAATGGTAAGAGATCCGAAAAACAGGGTGGACGCCACGAGAAAAGGCGTATAAATGAACCACTTGTATGGCTGATACAGTACGTATAATAATTTTT
>CAZVRB010000184.1:0-3423 GCA_964629365.1 uncultured Leptospiraceae bacterium | reverse complement strand
CCACCATTTTTTCGTTCCCTTCATCTGCCTTCATCATCATTTTATAAAAAACATACGCGAAGATCAAAGCAAAAAGGGATCCGATTGGTGCAATGTAAAACAACATGCTGCTATCCATTGAATCACTCCTTCTATTTAATGATTTTGTTTATAGCGACTCGCCCCCGAAGGCGTATGCCGGCGGGGGCGAGTTGTGATCTGATTATTTATTTTCCATGGCGTTGAGCACATACTCTGCCAGGTCAAAGGTCTGCAGGTTTTCAATTTCCAGCTCCGTCGCCCCATCCGAAAGCATGGTAAGACAGAATGGACACGCCGTACCGATCTTCGTTGCACCGCTGGCGTGGGCATCCTTTGTCCTGAACTGGTTCACACGGGTACCGAGATGTTCTTCGATCCACATTCTTCCACCACCGGCACCACAGCAGAAGCTTCTCTTGTGATGCCTGCTCATTTCAACATACTCGGTTCCGGGAATAGCCTTGATGATATCCCTCGGCTGTTCATATATCTCGTTGTATCTTCCAAGGAAACATGAATCATGATAGGTGATCTTTTCGCTCAGTTCACCCGTAAGCTTAATGGTACCTGCTTTAATCATGTCCATTATTACCTCGGTGTGATGATAAACCTCGTAATCGCATTCAAGGGGCTCACCGCTTGAGTCAACACCCACTTTGGCGAACTTGGGATATTCTTTTTTAAGAACGTTATAACCGTGTGGACAGGTGGTCACTATCTTCTTCACACCGTAGGCCTTGAAAGTCTCAAGGTTCTGTGTCACCAGGGCGTGGAACAGGTATTCGTTACCCGCCCTCATGGCTGAATCACCACAACATGCTTCTTCAGCACCAAGTATACCAACCTTGTATCCCGCGGCTTCCATCAGCCTGCAGAAGGCGATAGCCACTTTCTGGTTTCTCTTGTCATATGAAGCCGCGCAGCCAACATAGTACAGGTAATCAACTTCCGCGTCTTCTGAAAGGGTCTTCACGTTGAGGTCTTCGGGAACCCAGTCTCCCCTCGCGGCAAAACCGAAACCGTATGGATTGGAGTTGTTTTCCATGTTGGTAAAGGAAGTCTGAAGCTCGGAGGCCATCTTTCCTTCCATGAGCACCTGGTTTCTTCTCATGTCATTGATCTTGCCCACGTGCTCGATCTGTACGGGGCAGTTCTCAAGACAGGCACCACAGTTGGTACATGACCAGATCTCGTCCTCGAGAATCCATCCGCCGATGAGGGTCTTTTCGTCCTCAACACCTGCGGGATCTTCAACACCCTTGATGCGTGGAATACGGTCGTCCATGGCGTCTTTTACGTCGGTGATTATCTTTTTCGGAGACAGCGGTTTCTCGGTCAACCATGCGGGACAGTTGTCCTGGCATCGGCCGCATCGTGTACATGCGTCTCCGTCCATAAGCTGTTTCCAGGTAAAATGCTCAACAGTGCCAACACCGAAGCTCTCTGCTGTTTCAAACTCAGCCGGGTCGATCAGTTTCATGGCATATTTTGTCTTCGGACTTTCGTTGTCAAGGTTCTGGTAGTACACGTTTAACATGGTGGTTATCACGTGTCCCAGCTTCCCGGTGATCACCAGCCCGATAAACGAGAAGGCTGCTATCATGTGAAGCCACCAGTTGATATAATGGGCTACTTCCATACCGCCAACACTTGCCCATGAAAAAAGGTGTGCCATGCTGTATCCTACAGGCGACCATACCTCGAAAGCGGGAAAGCCTGTTATGGCAATTCGCAATGATTCGTTGATATAACCGGTAATAATGATAAACGTGATGAGCACGAGGGCGAACGTATCAGTCGCCTTTGTGTCAAGCCTGCTTGGCTTTGTTTTATACCTTCTCCAGAAAGCCATGCCAAGACCGATAAGAACCATTACGCCAAACAGGTCACCGGCCAGCGACCAGATAAGGTAGGTGTCTCCCACAAGGAACTTGTAGTGATAAAAAAGTTCCGTCACGTCTTCCTGCACCAGCAGGATCAGGGTGACGATAAAGAGACCTACGAAACCGAAAAACAATCCCGCGTGCATAATGCCGGGGTATCGTTCTCCCAGAACTTTTTTCTGTAATAGTACATATTTAATAAATGCGATAATGCGTTTTTCGTGAAAATCTGTTCGGAGTTCTGGTTTACCCTGCCGCCAGATCATCACCTTTTTAACAAGCGTGTAAATGAGAAACACGGAGGCCACTACAAGAAAGAGATAAATTCCCCATCTCATAAATCCATGCATACCGCCAACATTAAAATACGATTCTCTCGTGATGTCAGCAGCAGGCAGATTGTACATATCTGAAAGGCCCATGCTCACCCTCCTCGCGAATAATTGATAATTTCAAAGCAAAACCTGATATGATTCAACGATTCTGTTACATCGTCCATTACGTAAAATCAGGGAGTATTGTCAACTGAATTTTATACCCAAAAGTGTCACATTGTGTACCATTTAGCAGGTCAAATTCACATGCCTTTCTGACTGCATCACCCCTTTCATTTATTTAAAACCAGCACAGTGAATCACTTAAATTGCATCACTCTCTTGAAACATGAAATTACTGTGCTATATTTTTCATTGACACCATGATTTTATACGTACATAGTACATAAAGAACCGGTGTATACCCGTTCTTTTATAGCACGAAGATGCGGCATTGCCGCCGAATCGTACTATCTTATCCAGAGTGGTGGAGGGAACTGGCCCTGAGAAACCACGGCAACCTTCATAACAGTCGGTGCCAAATCCAGCGGAGTTGATTCCGGGAGATGAGATAGCAGGAATAATCAAACCGCTATACTTTTCCCGGTAAGCGGTTTTTTATTTTTTTGAGTTAGTCACAGGAACAGCAATGAAACATACAGGTGAGAAAGAAAATACATCAGTGGGCTATGTGAAGACAGGGTATTTTACCTTCGCCGACCCCCCCGACGAACTGGTTCTTATATCAGGACAGAAACTGGGGCCCATCACCATTGCCTACGAAACATACGGCACACTGAACGAGGATCACAGCAACGCCATACTGATACTGCACGCCCTCTCGGGTTCAGCCCACGCGGCAGGGTATCATTCCCCCAACGACCGCTACCCGGGATGGTGGGACAACTACATCGGGCCGGGTAAGCCATTCGATACTGACAGGTATTTCATTATCTGCTCCAATGTTATCGGGGGCTGTAACGGTTCCACCGGCCCTGCCAGCATAAACCCCGCCACCGGCCATGAATACGGCCTTGATTTTCCCATGGTAACCATACAGGACATGGTGAAGGCACAGCATCACCTTGTGGATCACCTTGGCATTGACAGGCTGCTGGCGGTTGCCGGCGGTTCCATGGGGGGAATGCAGGCACTGCAGTGGTCAATACTCTACCCTGAAAAAGTACAATCGGTTATTGCCATCG
>CAZVRB010000183.1:0-3598 GCA_964629365.1 uncultured Leptospiraceae bacterium | reverse complement strand
CCACCTGCCCGTATGTGAGCTCTTTTATCGAAAAGCATAATGAATACAGCCACCTTGTTCTGCAAGACCAGTAAAGCAAAGCACTCATCCTGGAATTTTGGGAACGGAAAACATGTTTTTAAAACAAAAACCTAAGAAATTGCAATTTACATATTTTTTAACCGCAGATGAACGCAGATGAACACAGATAGTGGTATTACTAATCAATTATTCACGATAATCCGCGTTAATCTGCGTTAATCGAGTGAAGCGGGCGGTTTCATATATTTTGAGCTTTATGATAGTATAAACTCCTTTATAGTTTCCCCTAACATTCCGGGATGTGCCCAATAAAATAATTGACGACCTTAAGTATATGCGTCATCACGTATCCATAAAGGATGCGTGCATGAATATAATATTTTGTACAAATATTCACGGTTCATTTGCTGAAATATATACCCTAATGCGGGAAACCGTGGCTGATATGTACATACTATCCGGCAGGCTCATCGATCGTGCCTTCTACTCCCGTGAGCTTGACCGCCAGCTTGACTCCCTGCGCCAGGAAGTGATAGAAGCCGGAGGCATCAAGAACATGGATGATATGCCCCCGGTTACACTTGCAGAGCACATATCAATGGGAACCGATTTTACAGACCAGCAGCGTGAAACTGCCAGGAAATTTCTTACCCTTCACACCAGGGCCACCCATTCCATTACCAGGAAATACGAGATGTTTGACGGGGTATTGTCAACAAAGCCGCATGTAACCGCCTTTATCCTTCCGGGAGAAAAGGGTGAACTTGCCGGTACATCCCTTCAAAATAGGAACATCCATAACAATGTACATGATTGGAATAATTATCGGATTCTTGGGTATACCATATCCCCCTCCCATGATAAACCGGAACACGTAATAAAAGAACTTTCATCAAAAAAGAAAAAAAACAGCCCGGATTCACAAACAAACATGACCGTTTTTTCCCTGCCGCATGAGTACACATTCGATACCACTGATAATGAACACCCTGTACCTGGAATAATAATGAATTTTTGTAATAAAACTGATGCCGATATATGCATGTTCAATTATCCGGGATATGGATTTACCGCGCATATGAATAAAGGCACCCTGTATGTGGCTCCACCTCATTTCGGTGGTCATCCCCGCAGCAATGGCAGCTACGTTGAAGGAGGATATTTTTACGATCTTGAGATACAGGAAACCCGGCTTGAAAAGATCATCCTCAGAAAGCTGGTTCGAGACCGGGTATATGACCTTTCAGAATACCTGCCATCAGGTAAATCTCTGCAGGAAACGGTTATCGACCAGCACAGGTATGAATGCATGAAAAACAATGTACAGTGCGACACACTTACAGAGCGGCATACCCCCATCCCCGAAATACGCCGTTTCAAGGACATAAGAAATTTTTTCAGGATGTACCAGACAGAAGAAACCGACCGCAAAGTGGCAAAACTTGCCAGGTCACTTGAAAGCTTAAGCGATGAAATCCCTGATGCCGCCATTGATATAGTTGGTTCAGTTAACCTGGGACTTGCCCAGGAAAGTTCAGATGTTGACCTTGTTCTTTACATATGCAGCGATGAAGAAGCGTGTTATGATGAAGATCAGCTGTGTGACAGGTTCGAAGAAGTTGAAAAAGAGATACGGTCAAAGCTCAAGGGACATGTTGATATAGAGGTAATTGACAACATCAATCTCAACCAGGTAATGGACAGCATCAGGAGGGATGACGTTGAATGTCCCGCCCTGCAGCGGTTTGTTGTATACCGTTCCATATGCAGACCGGTGAATTACAGGGTGATCGCCCCGGCAGAAGACATGCTCAACGAGAACATTAAGCTGCGAATCGAGATAGAAAAGATAATGGCTGAATACCTCCAGGTAATCGGCACCACAAAGGATACCACCCGTTCTTTCGGAAAATACCAATCCCGCATACGAAGTCTCGGGGTGGACATCCCCGAAGTTCTTCAAAAGAAGATAATCCAGTTTACCCGCAACCAATAAAATGTTTGCAAAATAGCACTACCCGTGAACTACTGTAATATGAAAAATTTCAAGGAGTAATTTCATGAATCGTTTAATATCCATACTTATAATTCTGTTCATCATGATAACGTCCATTTTTTACTTTATCATTGCATTGCTGATATGGCTGTTTACACGGCCTTTTGACAGGCGTTTACGGCTATTACACCTCTATACCTGTTTCTGGGGAAGTTTTTATACATATATCATTCCGTCATGGCCCATTACTATCGAAGGCAAAGAAAATATCCGTAAAGATGCCACCTACGTGCTGGTATCCAACCATCAGTCACAACTGGACATCCTTGTGCTTTTTCGCCTCTATGTTCATTTCAAGTGGGTATCAAAAAGCGAGATATTCCAGGTTCCACTCATTGGCTGGAACATGATGCTGAATCGTTATATCAAGTTGTTTCGCGGTGACAAGAAGAGTTCAGGACAGATGATGAAAGACAGTGAAGAAAGGCTTGCCGAGGGAAGCTCTGTATTCATTTTTCCCGAGGGATCCCGTTCGCCTGACGGCAACATAAAGGACTTTAAGATGGGTGCCTTTATCCTGGCAAAGAAGATGCAGGTGCCCATTATGCCGGTTGTAGTTGAAGGCACCCGTTTCGCACTCCCCAAGTACAGCATGAAATTTCGCGGAAAACACCCCATAACCATACGGGTGCTTGAAGAAATCCCTTATGACACATTCGCCGGCATGAGCGTAGAAGAGACGGCCCTGTTCACCAGGGAATACATGAACACTGAGCATAAAAAACTCCAGGAAGAGATGGGCACTAAAAATACTTGATATGACCACCGTTTAGATGTGACAATATATACAATACACAACAGTTAAACGGAGTATTACATGCAGGTAGAAATGATTCCCATAGGATACGTAAAAACAGATTCAGTGAAGGT
This sequence comes from uncultured Leptospiraceae bacterium, assembly GCA_964629365.1. Taxonomy (GTDB): domain Bacteria; phylum Spirochaetota; class UBA4802; order UBA4802; family UB4802; genus M55B154. Next base: position 651 of record CAZVRB010000183.1, on the reverse strand, counting down.
TCCACGGCACTGGAGTGTTTCAGACATAGAGGGCGAACTTGTCATCGACAAAGAGTTTACGGATGGGCTGAAGGACATAGAAACAGGACATAAAATAGTTGTTCTATTCTATTTTCACAAGAGTCCGCCATTTACCACCGACAGGCTGATACAGACCCCTCCACACCAGGACAGCGCAAAAGGGGTATTCAGCATTTGTTCACCCTTCCGTCCCAATCGCCTTGGAATGTCCGTTCTTGAAGTAGTATCAGTTGAAAATAATATTATCAGGGTAACACATATAGACATGCTGGACGGAACCCCCATCCTGGACATCAAGCCATGGATAGCACCTGAGTATCATTAAAGGATCACCGCAAATGCGCAAAGGACGCAGAGGTACAGAGACAGATCTGGATACCACCCATCACCAGGTTTTGCGGTCGATGTTCTTGTAGTCGAAGCTGAATTCGTACCACTTGCCCTCGGTGCCGAGGCCTTTCATTACTGTGTTGGCGACGGTGGTGTCGCTGATAAGTGAGGACACCACGATGTTTTCCATGCCCTGTTTAACCTGGCCAGACTCGTAGTTATCGAAGCTGAAGTTGACAGAACCATCATCCTCGTACTCGATGCCCTGGGCGGCAAGGTTGACTATCTGGCCGCCGATGG
>CAZVRB010000182.1:0-3616 GCA_964629365.1 uncultured Leptospiraceae bacterium | reverse complement strand
TATCCATAAATCCCAATAGAATGAGATGATACAATACAATACTCTGACGAAACGATAATAAAGAAATCAAATCTCCGCGTACTTCGTGTCTCCGTGCCTCCGTGAGAACCCCCGTTAAGTCCGCATGTTGACACAGGTTACTATCTCTGGTATAAATATACTTATGAAAACATTGAAGCTTGCATTCCTGGGGACGGGTACCTGTAACGCCACCCCCAATAATCCCCAGTCGCTGCTGTTCTCTAATGGTGAAGAACTGGTGGCTGTTGATTTCGGCGGCGGGGCTTATCATCAGATCAGCCGGCTGCAGGATGAGCATTTCAACTATCGAAATCTTACTACCGTGATCCTTACCCATTTCCATGTTGATCATGTTTCCGGTCTGCCCGACCTGCTCTGGGGAGAGATGTGGGACTCACAGGGACATCGCACAGAGCCCCTCACACTTGTTGGCCCCCATGGCCTTGAAAACTTTTACCGGGAAAGGCTGCTTCCATTTGTGGGAGATTATCCTCTTCCATTTGATGTGCAGCTTGTTGAACTGGGAGACGGTGAGCGATTTGAAGGTACCTTTTATGAAGCCGGCAGCAAAAAACTGGCACATGGTGAATTCTCTACGGGGTATCTTTTTGATTTCGCGGGTGAGAAAATCGGGATAACCGGTGATACGGGGTATTGCACGGCCCTTGAAGAATTGCTGCGGCAATCAGATCGGGCGGTGATGGAATGGGGTATTCCCGACCTGGAGAGCAGGTATGAAAAGCATATTTCAAGTGATGATATACTTACCCTCATAAAGAATGATGCCCTGCCTGGTAAAGTCTACATTAATCACATGTACCTTAAACCCGGCCTGTCTTTCGGCGGGCACGTGGATAAGCTGCGCGCAATGCTTGGCGAACACGCCGCCCGCTTCTTCTTTCCCGTGGACAGGGAGATTGTTACTTTGTTGTGAGCAAACCACCTCTCCCCCTTTTCAGGGGGGAGACCGAGAGGGGGGTTGTTCAGTTTGCAGATGTACCCGGGGGTTCCTCAGGATACGTGCGGGTTTTATGAAACGTAACGGGGGTATCACGCGGAGGAGCGGAGGACGCGGAGAGTGGATCAATACATGTTAATTTCTGTTTTTTTGTACCGACAGAGGTTCACTCACAATGAAGTCCCTCTTTATTGAAGGGGGACTTCGCGGAGCGTGGGGGGATTCGTTCAGCTGGTGGAATACCAGTTGGTTTTTCATGATACGTGCTGGTGTCATGAAACGCAACGAAATCCCCCTAACCCCCTTCAATAAAGGGGGAAATGATGCAGAGCTTCTGGTGTTGCAGTCGATGCCGTATTGACCGAACCTTAAATGCTACCTGGTGAAACGAAAATAAACAAATAGAATCGCCGTGCCGCCGCGTCGCCGTGCGAAATAACACATAAATATAGTCTTTCACAAAATATCCAGGAGGCGTTTCTGGAACTCGGTGAGCAGTTGGCTTACCTCCTGTTTTTTCATGTCGCCTATGATGGACAGCATGGATGTTCCCTCGTGGAAGGCCACCATGCCCCAGGCCAGTCTCGCGGCCATGTCCGGATCTTCGGTGTTCTGTTTGAATATCTCTGTCAGCTGTGTAACCCACTCCCGGTACATTCCCTTTATGCGGGTATGCACACTTTTATTGTACATCGAGATCTCCCATATCTCGATGAAAATGGAGGACAGGTTCCTGTCCAGGGTTATCTGCCTGTTCATGTAGTTAAACACTGACAACAAAAGGTCACGGAAGTCGGTGATATTGTCTGAATTCTTTTCCAGCCAGGCGGCAAAGTCGGTTTTGTACAGTTCCAGTATGTAATCAATGAAGGAAAGAAGTATGTCGTCTTTACTCTTGTAGTAATAATGCAGCATGCCGTGGTTCATGGAGGCCTCGGCAGCGATGTCCTTTATGGTAGTGTCACGGTATGGTTTTCGCAGCAGGCAGCGGTAGAGGGCATCCAGTATTTCCTGCCTGCGCTGCTTGCGTATTGGTTTTCTTCCCACTTATTATCCTCATTATCAAGTAATATAACATAAAATTTAAATTGTTAGTTGACAATGTATCACTTATATGTTAGTCAGTCAACTGATAAATGAAATATATTGATAAAGAGGTTTGCCATGAAGGGAGGCGCTGAAGAGGTGAAGGCGCAGGCGCTCCGTGATTTTGCAGAGTACATCAATCCGATGAAGGTGCGCACGCTGAAAAGTGCCGGGCTTGATATTATCGAGGACCGGCGTGAGGGGGCGGGGGTGTGGGACATCACCGGCCGTAAGTACATAGACTGCCAGACGGGTTCGGGTATCATGAACGTGGGAAGGCATAACAGGGAGATAGTTGAAGCCCTGAAGAAGGCCCTGGATACATACGATATCGGGGTTTTCCTGTTATGCTCAAAACCCAAGGCCGACCTGGCCAAAAGGCTGGCGGAGATCTCGCCGGGAGACCTGAAGTGCACGGTGTTCGGGGTGGGCGGTGGTGAGGCAAATGATGCCGCCATCAAGATAGCCCGGGGCTTTACCATGAAAACCGGCATTATCTACGCCAAGAACTCGTATCATGGTCACACCGGGTTTGCACTCTCGGCCATCGGGCGGGAGGCCTACCGCGAGCCATTCGGCCCGTTGATGCCGGGATTTACCATGGTGCCATTCGGTGACATGGGCGCCATGAAAGAGGCCATGAACGAAGAAACCGCGGCGGTGATACTTGAGCCAATTTTAGGGGAGGGAGGCATTCACGTCCCCCCCGATGATTATTTGCCGGCGGTTCGCAAGTTGTGCGATGAAAATGAAGCCTTGCTCATTCTTGACGAGGTGCAGACGGGTTTTGCCCGCACCGGGAAGATGTTTGCCGCAGAGCACTGGAACGTGGTGCCCGACATCATGACGGTGGCAAAGTCAATGGGCGGGGGTATATATCCCATTTCGGCCACGATATTTAAGGAAGAGATCATGGATTTCTTTATACCTCATCCTTTTATTCACCTGTCCACCTTCGGAGGATCTGACCTGGGGTGCATGGTGGCACTGGCTGTGATCGACTACATAGAAAAGAACGACCTTGCCGGGCACGCGGAAATGATGGGACAGCGTTTCAGTAAAGGATTTGACGCATTGTTGAAGGAGTACCCGGAACTTTTGCTGGAGGTGCGCCAGAAGGGACTGATGATGGGGCTGCAGTACACCAACGAGTCTATCGGCCCCCGCATGAGCAAGAAGCTGTCGGACAGGGGGGTGATCGCCGTGTACACCGGTAACGACCCAAGCATATGCAGGTTGATGCCCCCCCTGGTGATATCCCCGGAAGAGGTAGACCTGGTGCTGGAGGCCCTCGAGGGTTCCATGAAAGAACTCTCAAAGGAAAGCGGTATCGGGAAGGACGATTGAGCTGGAGGTTAGTTGGAGGTTATTTGAGGTTAGCTGAGGTTATTTGGAGGTTAGTTAAAGGTTAATTACCACAACAACCTTAACTAACCTCAACTAACACTAACTAACACTAACTAATATCTAACTAACCTCCAAATAACCTCAAAAACAGGAGGACGGTATGGCTAGTAGTAAAGAAATTATGGAAGCCCTGGGGGATTACCA
>CAZVRB010000181.1:0-3632 GCA_964629365.1 uncultured Leptospiraceae bacterium | reverse complement strand
TTCTTCTTCGAGTTCCCGCATGAGATCGGGGGTTGACCGCATGAATTCATAGACTTCGGGCGGGGGCTTTATTTCTTCTTCGGGTTTTTTCATAAGGGTCATTGAACCGGAAGGACATGTTGACACGCATAGTCCGCAGCCGATGCACCTGTGGCGGTTAAGCTGTATTTTTTCGTTTTCAACAGTAAGTGCTGTCATTGGACATCTGTCGATGCAGGTTAAACAGGTTGTACAGGTTTCTTCGTCATGCTGCAGCCTGTAGTTTGTATTCTTGAACAGCGCCGGCTGGGGCAGCATTTTCACCCTGCGCAGTACGGTACAGCAGTCAGGACAGCAATTGCATATGGCCTCGGTGTTGGCCAGGTTTCCCGCCGTCTGATGCACCAATCCTTCTTTCTCTGACCTCTCTATAACTTCCAGCGCCTCTTCCCTGGTGATCCACCTGCCGAACTTCATCTCGTCTATTATATATTCCGCGTAAAAATCAAAGGCTATGCACACCTCGGATGGACGGGCGCAGGTGCTTCCCACCTGGTGTGTCTGGTAATTACAGGCGCATTCAAACAGGCCGATTCTTTCTTTAGTTTGTATTATATTCCTCACGTCGTCATAAGGCAGCACCGTATCCTTGTCCCCTGTTACTTCGGTCATCACCGGTACCGTTCGCATGGTTGAGGTTCTGGGGATAAACCCCGTCATAATGTAGTCTTCAAAAAGTTGGGGGATCTCGGGGTCTTTTTCTTTTCTGAACAGCTGATGTTCAAAGAACCCGTGCATAAAGGGGGCTGCCGCGTAATACCGTACCCCGTTTGTGGTTCTTGGGAAGGTGAGCCCCTTTTCGGTCATGGTTTCCAGGTGTTGTTTGATGACATTCTCCTCCATTCCCACCCGGGCGGCTATTGTTTTAGGTGACTCAAGGCTGCGGGTCATGCCCATGTACACCTTCGCCTCGTCTTCGGTAAAGAGCCGCCGCAGTATCTTTATCTCTTTACCTGTTTCTGTTGGCACCATCCCCACTGAATACTGGTCGATCTTCTCCCGTAAACTGCCGTAAATATCTTCTGCCATTGCATCCTCCTGTTATGTATTTATTTCTGTACCGAACGGTCAGTACACTACTACAACACGGGTGTGTATTGTCAATCGGTATTTGTGTTTGTTTTTGCTCACCGGGTACGGGGTATTGTTGTCCTTCAACGGGGTTTTTGGGGTTGTTCTGCCTGGTATGATGGTAAAACAGCGGCCGGCTTTATTCATATTTTTACGTTTATTGCGACGCTTATTGTTGTCTTTTATGCCCGAAAAAACTCCCAGTTTCAGTTGATTTTTCACCTTCAGCCGTGCCCCATTTTGAGCATATCCCGGCGGTATCCCTTGCAGGCTTACTACCTACTACCTGAATACTATGTGAATACTATGTGAGCCTTAAGTGATGTGTACCATGCCTTTACCGGGCTTCTTGCAAAATAGCGGGTTTTTTATGTTAATTGGTATGGACATATGCAGGTATGTGTTGTTTTTTCTGGTTTTGGTGAGATGCTGATAGAGTACAAGTTTTAGTGGATGGTTTTTGCTTTGGGGTCGGTTTATGAAATGTTGTCTTACAAACATTCTTGACAGGTAGTATGCGAGGTGTATTGTTTTATTTGAATTGCTGGTGTGCCTGGTCTTACGAATATTATATTCGGAATAGTAAAGTGAAACATTTTAAAATATTTCTTTTTGTTTTATTTCTTATTATTAATATTCATTCTTTTATTTCTGCTCAAGAAACCAATTCTGATCATAACAACATAAATATATTTTCTCACAATACTGAAGATGAGAACACAACAAAGAACTTTCAGGCCTTAGTTTCAGCCGGTATAGGAAAAATGAGTGGTCATACAACCTACCAGATTGGAGGAACTACTAAAGATTCGTCAGGCACATATGAAATGCATGATCCAATAAGCGAACTTATGTTTCCAATTGAAGTATATACAATCAACCTTGACGCATCATTCTTCTTTTTCGAGAACTTTAACAGCAACCTTTCATTCAAAACAAACCTGGCTGATAGAACCGGTAACATGGAGGATAGAGACTGGGGAGTACCATGGGAAAACCCTATAGGGTCTGGAAATTATTTTTGGTATGGCCCTGATCATCTTGATGTTTATTCTGAAAGTAAAACAGATATGACCATGTACATATTTAATATTGATCTGCTATATGAAGTGTACAGTAATAATTTTTCTTCCATCAACACTGGTTTCCAGGTTTATGCCGGTTTGGGTTATTTGTACCAGGAGTTCGATTTTGAATGCAGGCTTATCAGGCAATATGACTTAAGAGGGGATGATGTTCCTGTCGATCAACGATTAAACTTTGAAGGAGACGGCAGCGTTGGTTTAACATATAATGTCAAATCACATATTCCATATCTGGAAATATCATCTTTACTCATTTATGATCAAAAGTTTTTACTTAAAGCAAATATCGGCTATTCACCTTACGTCATGCTGAATGACAGAGATAATCATAAGCTGAGAAATAAAATTTCAAAAGCTGAATGCAAAGGATCTTCACTGCTTTTTTCATTTGCAGGCAGTTATTTCTTTGAAAATAATATTTTTATCAAAGGTCAATTTGATTACGTAAAAGTCGATACAGAAGGAAAACAGAAGCAGTATGTAAGTGGAACCTGGTCAGGAACCATTGATCAAAAGAATTTCAGCGAAAGAAAATCACTGGATATCTCAGCGGGATATGTATTTAATTAGGGGTGGATTTCACCCTACCCTGTTCAGGGAGCCTGAAATTGATCTGTTATCTTGAGCAATCTTATTTTCCATTGTTATAGATTATTTTTATGTAAGGTATGGTGTTTAAAATTTATCTAACCTAAAGGCACACTTTCTAATATAACATAATAACAATATTCAACTCAGAACTATTACTTCATCAATTTACCTTGCGCCAGATAAAAACAGCGCCCCAACGATAATAAATAATCCGGTATATTTTTTCATACTGAGCGCAGACCTTTTTGTATTCAGTGGTATAACGTGTTGTTCTTTCCCTCACGGTTCCACTGCCCACTTCTCCGCCCTTATAAGTAGTATGCTCTACTCTCACCTTTTTCTTCTTCCACCGTATACAGTTGCCGGTTTTCATCAGTTTTTTGTCCGTGTATTTTTTGGGTCGACTGGCAATTTTAACCAGGTGCCCCCCTTTCTTTGCTGCCAAATCAGCCATTAGCTGATAAATATTTCGTTTATGCTGGTAGGTTTCACAGTCCTCGTGGCAGCGCTTGTAGTGCTGAAAAACACCGATTTCCCCAACCAGTATATAGCCATGCCGCTGCAGCCAACTATCTGACTTTTTGGTATACCTGGCCCGGTTGGATACAGCAGAGTATTCCTTTTTGCTGTGAGGAAAATATTTATTAATACCCTCTGTAGTGGCTCCACATCCGGCGGTAAGCAGTAATAGGCTGATCCATAGAATAAAAACTCCATACCCGGCTTTTTTTCTCATGTCAATCCTCCTTTTAAAAAATCCGCAACCTTATAAACCAATGTGATTAAAAGAAATAAATGTTTTGTTGTTTTTATTTTTATAGGAAACTGTTCCGGTTCACTAACAGT
>CAZVRB010000180.1:0-3650 GCA_964629365.1 uncultured Leptospiraceae bacterium | reverse complement strand
TCCTGCTCAGAAAAACCACCGCTGTAGGCATCGATAGCTTCGTCCATATTCTGACGTACCCGTAAATATAATTCATTTGATTCTTCCACGATACTTTTTATCTGCTTGGGCAACTGGCTTACATCAGACAGGGCCCCACCGATGGCCCGCTGCAGATGGGTATGCCGTGCCAGTTCAATACGGGTAAGCATATTAATTATCTCAAATCTTCGTGATATATGCGCTACCTGTGTAAAAAAATCGTTAAACTGAAGTACTGTATTCTGAATGGTATAAGAAAGATCAAGCAGGAATGTTTTTCCCTGTATGATCTTCTTGATATAGTCTATATAATCATTCTTCATCTGTTCCATGCGGTCATATATGCGATCCAGGCGCATTTTTTCGTAATTTTTACTGTTTATTGTCTGTTCTTCGCTTGAGTTAAATTTTTCAACTACTTCGGTAAGCACATGATTCATCGAATCAAAACACTGCCGAATGTCGGTAAGCAGCAGGTCAAAACTGCTGGTAATATGGTTCATCTTATTATACGCGATTATCGCCACCAGTTCCTCAATATCTCCGGTGTCCTCATGATCCCATAACGGTGAAGCTGTATTATTTATTTCTTCGGTTATATATATCATTTTTTCCAGGTCCTGCCGTACCACGTCTTCAAGCTGCAGGCGATTAATAATTTCACCCAGCGATTCGTTCAGGTTATCTGCCATCCCCATCAGTGAATGAACATTATCCGTTAATGAATCAAGTTCTGCAATCATCTCTTTCATTATCATATTTATGCTGAGTTTCATCTGGGTTAAGTAGTTCTCATGAATCAATTCGATTCTATTTCTTTCATTGCGGAATTGTGTATACGTGCCAGCAAGTTCTCCGCTCAGCCCGGTAAAATGCTCCGTAATATTGGCAACCATGCCTGAAAGCTGTGACATTTCCTCCGCGATCTTTGTGAGTGTATGTCCTTCTTCACCCGCCTTGATGGATATTATCATTGTATTGGCAGAATAGATCTCGATAGATTCAACCACGTCCAGAATGGTATCCACGCTGTCTTTGAGGGTCAGTGTTTCCTTTATGGCGTCTTCCATGGTATTATTGATTCGCGCGTCCCCCTGCATGCTGGTTACCGCCCGATCAATGGCCCCGTTCAACTCTGACTGGCTGGGGTATATTACATCATTTAAGAAATTACTATCTTCCCTGTGCGCTTCATCGGGATAAAAATAATTAACGTATGGGGATATCATACTGGTAAACTGTTCAATTCTTTCGGAAGTTTTTCTTAAAAATTCTGAAAGTTCTCCAAAAACGGTACCCAGGTTACCCTTGATATCTTCAACTGCCTGCCTTGTTTCGCTATACTTGATCTTGATGTCCTGAATGGTTTCCAGCATTATGCATTTCTCTCTTTATTATTTATCCAATGTCACCAACAAGGCCATGGATATCTATAATCAGGGCGACCCTGCCATCACCCAGTATTGCTGCACCTGAAATTGATCTTGTGGATGTTATATATGAATCAAGACTCTTGATGACAATTTGCTGCTGTCCCAACAACTCGTCAATCATCAATCCCAGCTGGCTGCCTCCTGATTCAACAACCACTACCAGTCCCTCCCAGGGCTCCCTGTATTCCGGTTCGATTTCGAAAAGCTGGTATGTCCGCACCAGTGACACGTATTCCCCCCTGATCTGTACCACTTCTCCCTGGCCTTTTACGGTTTTTACCTGGTTTTGCTCTGGTTGTATGGATTCCAGTATAGACAAAAGGGGTATAATGAAAATATTGCCCCCCACTCGTACCAGCATGCCTTCAATAATGGCAAGGGTAAGGGGAAGTTTAATTTTTATTGTAGTTCCTTTTCCTTCAGTTGACTCAATGGCAATGGTACCCCGCAGTGATTCAATATTTGTCCTCACTACGTCCATACCCACCCCCCGTCCTGAAAGGTCCCCCACGTTTTCAGCCGTAGAAAAACCCGGCGCGAACAGAAAAGAAAACAACCTGCTGTCACTAATCTCTTCATCCTTTTTTATGAATCCAAGGGACTCGGCTTTTTTTCGTACCCGTTCCCTGGGTATGCCCCGTCCATCATCAGAAATTTCGATATACACGCTTCCTTCCTGGTGATATGCATTCATGGTGACATGACCTTCACGGGGCTTGCCCATGCGTTCCCGTTCATCCGGGGATTCGATGCCATGATCGATGGCATTCCGTATCATGTGCTTCAGGGGATCGCCGATGCTCTCGATTACCGTTTTATCCAGCTCTGTTTCTTTGCCGCGTATATCAAGTTTTATCTGCTTTCCCAGGTTCTGTGCCATGTCACGAACGAACCGCCTGAACTGCTCGAAGGTGGGGCCAACAGGAATCATGCGAATTGACATGATCTGTTCCTGGAAATCACGGGTTGTCCGGTCTACGGAGTATATGGCATTCTTCAGCCTGAAGCTTTTGTCCTCGTCTTCTATTTCATCCGCGATCCTTGCGAATGACGATTGACCTATAACGATCTCTCCCAGGAGGTTCATAAGATTGTCAAGTTTTCGTGTATCAACCCGTACGGTGCTGGCCTGTATCCTGGTTTTTATCTTTTCCTGTTCGCCAAGGGCAAACTGAACATCTTTCTCAGTAGCGTATCCACGTTCAACAACCAGTTGTCCCACTTTCTTGTTTTTAACTTCCTGGTCATTTACCACCTCGTCCAGTTCCTCCTCGGTGAGTATGCCCTTGCTCACAAGGATCTCGCCTATCTTCTTCTCTTCAATAAAACTCTGATCATCATCTTCCTTTTCCACGAACTGTTCGGTAATATTTTCAATTATTATATCATTATCTTCCATTACAAAGAGGAACGCATCGTCAATATCCTTCTTTGAGTGCTTGGTCTTCAGGATCACATCCCACCACATGTAGCATTTTTCCGGATCCATCTCAAAAAAATCGGGTACGGCTGACCTTACAGCCCGCCTTTCCATGAAAGTACCCAGCGACTGCAGGTCTTCCATTATCATCAGGGGGTCAATACCCGACTGAAAGATGTCTTCCCGGAATTTCGCGTATATTCGGAAATAATTAAACCCCACTTCAAGATCTTCATCTGCCGCCTCCTCTTCCTCAGTGCCGGCAGCATCTGCTTTTGCGTCGGTTTTTTCAGCGGGGCCTTTTTCAGCAATGGGTGCCGCACCCTGCTTCTGCCTGAAATCATTGATCTGGGTGAGAAGCCTGTCCTTGATACCCTCGCTGTCAACATCCCCTTCGGCGCCGAATATCTTCATTTTCACCCAGTCAATACTTGCCAGTACAATATCGATAAGCAGTTCGTTAACCGACATTTTACCCTGGCGAACACCGTCCAGTATATGCTCCAGTTCGTGGGTAAAATCATGTATATCCATATACCCCGCGATACCGGAGCTTCCTTTAAGGGTATGCACGTACCTGAAAATTTCATTTATCAGGTCAGGGTCATCACTTTCCTCCAGCTTGACTACATCAGTCTCAAGCTTTTGAAGAAGTTCCTGTGATTCCGACATGAAAATTTCCTGTATTTCATTGTCCCCCATATAACTTCCTCCGCGAGTGAACGCTGTTAAAATTCCTCAAAACCATCATCCAGCAGGGAAGACTTTACGTCCCC
>CAZVRB010000179.1:0-3691 GCA_964629365.1 uncultured Leptospiraceae bacterium | reverse complement strand
AACATCGCTATGGTCTTACTCCGGAAAGCATGGGTATCACCGGGATCGCCGGCTGGTTTGTAAAACATTTCTTCAACCGTGAAAAGGTAATGGAAAAAGGATTCAGAGAGACCAGCGTGAAAAAGGCTGTTGAACAGGCAAATGAAGGAGCAGGCTGGATAGTGATCAGGAACAACGGTAACTCAGTTGCACAACTCATCCAAACCGGTCGGCAATACGAGCAGATGTGCCTGAAAATCCGTGAACACAACATTGCCATACACCCAATGAGCCAGGCACTTGAAGAGAAACCCTGCATGGACAATGTACAGGAGAAGCTTGGAAACGACAAGACAGTACAATTGCTTCTCCGTGTGGGTTACGTAGACGAGTACCCGGACCCGGTAAGCATACGCCGCCCGGTATCATGGTTTGTATCTCGTTAAAAGATCACCGCGAAGACGCGAAGTACGCGAAGGGCGCAAAGAGGTCATAATGTTATTCATTAAGAACAAGGGGCTTAAGCCCCTTGTTCTATACTAATTATTTTTGCGTTTCTCTGCGTCCTTTGCGCCTTTGCGGTAAAAATATACAAATCCTTCCTCTGTACCTCTGTGGTTTCATTTATTTCGTACAATATATTCATAAAAAATTTAAAAAATGCATGCAGTATTTACCCTGACAATATATACTCTGATCGAAATATTACCAATATTGAAGGGGAAAACCATGAAATTAGAAAAGATGAAACCCTCTAAATTCACGAAACAAGAAAAAAGCTGGATGCTGTATGACGTGGCAAATTCGGCCTTTGTACTGGTGATGGTTACCACCATTATGCCCATCTTTTTCAAGGACATCGCATCAGCGGGGGTAGACAACGCCATTTCAACCGCCAACTGGGGATTCGCCAATTCAACCGCTTCCCTCATACTGGCACTGCTTGCGCCCGTACTTGGCACCTTTGCCGACATGCAGGGATACAAGAAAAAGTTCTTTTCCTTCTTTTTCTTTACGGGACTTATTTTCACCCTCCTGCTTACCTTCATTAGCGAAGGGGACTGGATGTGGTGCATCGTTCTTTTTGTAATCGCCCGGGTAGGATGGTCAGGTGCCAATCTATTCTACGATGCCTTCCTGGTAGACGTGGCAGAACACAAGCGGATGGACAGGGTATCCACCTTCGGATACGGCTGGGGATACATCGGCAGTGTTATTCCTTTCATTATCGTTATGGCACTCATTTTTCTTGGACGTGAACCGGGACAGGATAATATCCCGGAGCTGCATGCCAAGATTGGTTTCGTAGTAGTTGCAGTGTGGTGGATGCTGTTCACTCTACCCATGCTGAAAAACGTTACCCAGCACTATTACGTAGAAAAAGAAATTGACCCGGTAAAGGCAGGATTCAGAAGACTTTGGAAAACCTTCAGGGAAATCCGTCAGTATAAACAGGCATTCCTCTTCCTCCTGGCATACTTTTTCTATATTGACGGGGTGAGCACTATCATCAGCATGGCAACCGCCTATGGCAGGGATGTGGGACTTGGGGTTACCATGCTCATTCTGGCTATCCTGATGATACAAGTTATCGCGTTTCCATTTGCACTGCTTTTTGGCACACTGGCCGAACGGTTTTCAACAAAGATTATGCTCTACGCGGGCATTAGCGTATATACCCTGATCACGTTTATCGCCTTTCTCCTGCCGGTGATGCCTACCCAATCCATGAAGGTAATTACATTCTGGGTGCTTGCATTTTTAGTAGCAACTTCACAGGGGGGAATACAGGCACTGAGCCGTTCGTATTTCGGTAAGCTTATACCAAGAGAAAAATCTTCAGAATTCTTCGGCTTTTACAATGTTTTCGGCAAGTTCGCCGCCATAATGGGCCCTGCACTCATGGGCCTCATCGGTGCACTCACCGGACATTCTCGATGGGGAATTCTCAGCATCGTCGTACTTTTTATAATCGGGGGTATACTGCTTGCCTCGGTAAAACCGGCTGAAGAAGCCATTCCCGAAGCATAGATCACCGGGGCGGGTGTTATTCCCGCCCTTTCGTATATATACCCTGGAACCACTTATTATCTTTTTTCCAGGTTTGCGTTTCTTTCAGACCGGCATCAGTCATTATTTTCCGAACCTCTTCGGGGTCAATACCGTGTGTAAATCTGCTCGGCTCATGCACGCAGCATTGCCCACCCGGCTTAAGGGTATGCACAATACTCTCAATAACTGACGGACGGTCAATGGGATGAATATCATGCAGCACGAAGATGATCACTGCTTTATCAAACTTCCCATCGTGTTCCCATTCCCTGATATCCCCATGCAGTAAAGTTACGTTGCTTCTGTCCTTCAATCTTTTCCTGGCGTGATGCAGCCAGAAGGTGGATGTATCAATTCCGGTTACCCGGCCACGTGTTCCAAGCATGTTCACTATTGATCGTGTGCTTTCTCCCGCGCCGCAACCGAAGTCAAGCACGCTGTCGCCCTGTCCAAAAGATATCTTGCTGAGAAATGGCCTGTAGTAGACACGCTCCCCGATCAACCGCAACAGTGGCAGCCCAATATACCGCTCCAGAAATGACGGGTCATCGAAATCGTATTCAATATATTCGTAATCACTCAAGGTGGTCCTCCAGAGAATATTGATATGTTCTATTGTACCACCTCGTCATGAATCATCCACAAATCAAACAGGTACGTTCTTACAACCCCACCCAGGGTTTCGGTTTTCCGTACACCATGAAGGGAGAAGGATTTATTGTGCCACCACCAAGAGCCATGCAACCCATGCCTATAAACAGGTCCCCATTTACTTTGCGAAGTTCATCTCGCATGGAATGGATTATCCCTCCATTATACGGTGAATAATCAAGGTGAAACGCAGGGCCATCATCATAGGCCGAGGTACCGATATACGTATTCATCTTCCTGGTCCTGCGCAATTCAAGATCTCCCGCTGTACCGTTGGACTGGAAAATATTATATCCCCAGCTACTGTCCTTCTGGAGTGGTTTAAAGGCCTTACCCACCCATTTCCCCGGGCCAAAAAAATGATCGGTAAAGAAATTAACGCCCCCTGCAAGTATTCCAGCCGGGAGATTTTTTGCCAGGTATTCACCATCCAGGTCACTAAACGATGGGGCTGGAAGAGAATGGTACAGCTGCTTAAACTGCGCCTTGGATAATGCCATAATATCCTCAATGGTTACAGTATCCAGGTCTTTACCCAGGATATTCTTTGAAACCTGCCCCCGGTACTTACCTCCATTTTGCAGTATATTGATTACTGTAACTGCAAGTATTAGCAACAGCAATGCAGCAATAAAATATAACACCATAAAAAGCAAATTCATGACACACCCCCTATTGAGCCCTTCCCTTGAATGAATCCATTGCTCGTCCCGCGCCAGCCACGTTCAAAATGGAATCAAATACCCGACCAGGCATCAGCTTGAGCACGGTCATCATTTTTATACTGCCATAAGGGAGATACAGGCAGGTCTTGTTTTTCTTAACTGCCTTTACAATTGACCTTGCGGCCTTATCCGCCTTGACGAATGGATTCAGCAAAAAAGGCTTAAATCCTTCAAACATGCCGGTGTCAATTATGTAAGGGCACACGCAGGTAACATGGATGTCTTTATGCCCGTCATTTTTCAATTCCCGTCGAAGTGACTCAGATGTTCCCACATCCGCGAAT
>CAZVRB010000178.1:1530-3747 GCA_964629365.1 uncultured Leptospiraceae bacterium | reverse complement strand
TAACTAACCTCAAAAACCTCCAACTAACCCTTTACTCTCCGCGTTCTCCGCGCCTCCGCGTGACCGCGTACACTGGCCACATCACAAACCAGCAAGCTTCACCCCGGAAAGCCCCCTTTAGTGAAGGGGGCGACGCAGCGCGTCGGGGATTTCGTTACGTTCCATGAACCCACATGTATAAGGAGAAATCCCGGGTGCACCTGCAACCTGAACGACCCCCCTTTCGGTCTCCCCCCTGAAAAGGGGGAGAGGATGTGGAGAGTATTGTTCTTTACAATACTATCCACACGCCCCCATACTGTATGCCGCGCATTGAGCTTTTCTTGAAGGACAGGGCCATGAATGTGAAAAAAAGAATCCTTACAATAACAGCTGTACTTTTCTTAATCATACTGGTTGCCATACTCGGGGCGGGATACTATTTCTCCGGCCTTGTAGTAAAGCCGGGTGTATGGGAGTATGATAAAACCTTCGAATCCGAACTGGAATACGGGCGCTTCACCCGGGAGTATTACGATAGCATTCCCGGTGAAGACCTCTACATCGACTCTCCCAACGGCTACAGGCTGCACGCGGTATATGTCCCCCGGGGCACTGGTAAAACCGTCATCTTTGTGCATGGCCACACCTACACACTGCTTGGAGATTACAAGTATCTCGAGATATTCCGTTCACGTGGGTATAACGCCCTCATGTTTGACAGCCGTTATCACGGGAAAAGCGGTGGAGACAATGTCACATTCGGCAGGTACGAAAAGCACGACCTTGAGGCCTGTGTAGAATGGGTCAAAAAGAAACAGGGGGAGGACGGGATAATCGGCGTGCACGGCGAATCCATGGGGTCTGCCATATGTCTTCTGCACGCGGCAGAATTTGACAGCGTCGACTTCTACATAGTTGACGGACCCATGGCCGACCTGGGACAGCTTCTTGCCTACCGGATGAAAAAGGACTTCGGGCTTCCACGGTTTCCCCTGCTTCAGGCCGCAAGTTTTATGAGCAGGACTCGTGGTGCCATGTGGTTCGGGGATATCTCTCCGATAGAACACATCAACCAGGCAGACGCACCCATATTTTTCATACACGGGGGAGAGGACAGTGAAATACCCGTGGAACATTCAAAAAGATTATACAGCAGGTATAATGGAAAGAAAAAGATATGGATATGCCCGAATGCGGGACATTCAAAATCGATTATCGTAAATAGAAATGAATACGAGAAACAGGTACATACCTTTCTAGAGGATATCGATGCCCTGTAAAGTGTTATCCCAGTTCTTTATACCGGTAAGCCAGCCAGTTTTCCATGTCATTCATGTACAGTTTGGAAAAGCGCCTGTCAGAGGGGCCTCCCGCAATATTGGTGTATACCTTCTCTGCGGCCATGTCGGTAATAAACCTGTAGGATGGACTGAAGGTAGTTGTCCGTCCCGCGCTTTTAAATATCTGTCCCTGGGGAATGGTTGCCCTGTTTCCAGGCAGTTCTACGGGACCGAAATCAAAACCCAGAAACCGGGGCAGCTTGCCGCCGAACATCAGGTGTGAAAAAGTAATCTTCCGGGTTTTCCCGTAGGGTTGCGGTTTCACGTTCAGCCCTTCTTCAACCGCCCGCCGAACAAGATCGTCCCGTGATCTTCCGTCATACCACGCCGAGCGTTTTTTCAGCAGTATATTATCGAAGTTCCCGTAGTAATCATTAAACAGCGGGCTCTCTTTCATGAGATAGTCGATAACCTCACGGCCCACACCGTAATCGCCGAACACCACACGAAGCAGGCTGTGATACACCGACTCAAACAGCATTGCACCGGTGGCGTCATGCCTGTAGGTACAGTCCCAGTTTTTCAGTATTCTGCCCTTTTCCGTATCAGGCAGCATGGGGGCGATGATCTTCATCAGGCGCATTGCCTGCAGTGAATGAAGATCGGAGTGAATGTATTTCATATCATCCACACCCAGCTTGCGCCTGCGTTTGAGCAATTGTTCTATGCGTTCAGCCCTGTAGCCTGCCATTGGCAGGTTGATGGGACTGGCCTTGCCCCAGCTGTTAAGGTCCTGGTTGGCGGTAACAATCACCCCTTCTTTCGGATTATACAACGAGGGAAGGTCTTCCTTTGATACAAACCCGGCGGGATTATACTTCTTCTCCCATCCGGGGAGGGGGACAAGGCCGCTTACATTACGGGGCCTTTTGAACATCCTGCCGGACATCTGGTA
>CAZVRB010000178.1:0-1430 GCA_964629365.1 uncultured Leptospiraceae bacterium | reverse complement strand
ACGGGATCTTTTTTCCTGATCTTGATCTCTTCTTCCCGAACCTTGAATTTCTTCCACTGCTGACCTCGCCGGTATTTACCATCCCGGCATTCTTCGATACGATAATCAATCATATCCATGAAGGAGTATGTTGCCCCCCACGAGCAGCTTGACGACCTGCCGATGGGCAGCCCGGGCACGCCGGGAAGACTGGCCCCGATGAGCTTGTTTTCGGGCATGCGCATTACCACCTCGTACCATATGGCGGGTATCCTGTTCACCTCCAGGTGGGGGTCATTGCACAATATGGGGGCATCAGACAATGATTTACCGGGACCCACCACCCAGTTGTTACTTGCCATCATCCGTGGGAGGGTGCTTAACCAGCGTATGGCTTCAGGAACCATGGGTGGATCAAGTGTCACCTTCCCCAGCAGTTTATAATCGATCTTCTCTTTCAGGTAGGGGAAGAGTTCTTTCAGTTTCTTTTCACTCACCCCCTGCTGTATCATCTCCACCAGGAATTTTTCCATGCTGCCCTGGCCGTCCGCAAGGCCCAGGTATCCCATCACCTTGCCTATCATTATGGTATCTGCCAGCTGCCAGGGTTCGGGTGTATATCCAAGCATCCTGAATTCGAACACCGGTTTTTCATGTTCCAGGTAATAATTAATACCATCCGCGTATGACTGCAGCTGTCTGCGGACAGGGGGTTTCAGTTTTTTCACCACGGATTCAGGATCGGGCAGGATATTCAGCCTGCGCATAAAAGTATCCAGTTCAACCATGTCACTGCTTCCCGAAAGGCACTCTGCCGCCCTGCCCTGTATGAGAATACGGGTAAGAAGTATCTGCAGCTGCCTGTCCTGCGCGTGCATAAAGCCCAGACCGTATGCCAGGTCATTTAAGGTAGTTCCGGAAATATCAGGAATACCATGGGCATTCCTTTGAATACGTATACCGCCGTCTGGTCCGGCAAGCGAAAGCGTATCACCATTCAATTTCATGATATTTCCTCCGGGAAGTAGATTATTACAAAGGGAATCCCCTACCTGTGAGGTCGAAGGGTCACCGGTGCATATCATGATCATGCAAAAAAACAGTGTTTTGTCAAGTATATACCGTGATAAAGGACTCTTTGGGTCTTTCCGGATTATTGGGAATTGAAAATAATTTTTTAACCTCAGTTCACTTCTCACGGCTCACTATTCACTAATCATCTGCGTTCATCGCAACAAAGCGGCCCCTATATCTGAAATGATTTGCGTGGAATACCTGTAAGTTTTTCCAGGCTGAAGCGTATTTCTTCCAGCACGGGGCCTTCAGGCATTTGGGTCATGCTGAGGCCATCCATGTCCAGCCTGCGCAGGGTGTCACTCTCGGGGATAGTGCCGATAACATGAATGTCATCTGGCACCCGCAGGTTCAGTGCTGATTCACCGTAATGTATC
>CAZVRB010000177.1:0-3773 GCA_964629365.1 uncultured Leptospiraceae bacterium | reverse complement strand
TCAAGTGTATTCTCTGACAATTCACCTGAATCGCTCCGTAAAGGTATTGTTGAAACCGCTAAATCATACCTGGGAACAAAATACCATTACGGCGGACTAGGCAAGAAAGGTTTCGACTGTTCGGGCTTTGTACATCATGTATATCTGCAGCATGATATTCCAATACCCCGTATGTCACACAACCAGTTCAGAAAAGGCACAAAGATTGAAATTGAAAACGCCCGTCCTGCTGACCTGGTGTTCTTTTCAATTAGAGGTAATCAAATATCCCATGTGGGAATATACCTTGGAGACAATGAATTCATACATTCCCCAAGCCGGGGAAAAGAGGTACAGGTCACCTCACTTGACAATTCATACTGGAAAAAACGATTCAGGGGAGCTGCAACTTATATTAAAGACTCAACTAAAGATGGAAAGAACTAACAGCCTTACAGCCAGCCCCTGGTATTCTTCTCAACAGCCCTGTCCATCTCCTGCATCATGTTTGATAACTTCTTAGCAACCCGTGGATGTGTTTCAATCATGCTGTAGGATTCATGAGGGTCAGTCTGCAGGTTATACATGTATGGGCCCTTTTCTGTTATTGTGGGCCACGGATAAGTATTAATGTCCTCCACCTGGTGATGGCGGTGATACTTCCATTTCTTGTGGCGAACCGCCCACAGGTTTTCCCTCCAGTAGAAATACAGTGTATCATGAGGGGATTCTTTACTGCCTTTAAGTACCGGCATGATATTCTTACCGTCAATTATCCTGTCAGAGGGCAAATCAACTCCTGCCAGCGAAAGAACTGTACTGAACAGGTCAAAGTTCATACTCATCACATCAGACTTTCTACCCGCGGGGATAACACCGGGCCAGCGGGCTATCATGGGAACCCTGAAACCGCCCTCGAATACGAACCGCTTTCTCCCCCTGGTATTCCCCGGACTACCCTGCCACCAGGGTCCGTTATCGCTGGTAAATATCACAAGTGTATTGCCATCAATTCCAAGTTCCTTCAATGTATCAAGAACCTTCCCTGTACTCCAGTCAAGTTCCTCTATGGTATCCCCGTACAAACCGCCGTCAGATTTTCCCCTGAATTTTTCTGAAGCATAGAGAGGAATATGTGGAAAGGTATGAGAAAGCTGTATAAAGAATGGTGTATCACGGTTGGCCTTGATAAAATCGATGGCCTTTTCAGTGTATCGTCCGGTAAGTGTTTCCTGTTTCACCGGTGCAGCATCAACAATCTTTCTGTTCTCAAATATTTCAAAAGGCTTGATATCATTACTCCAGCGGGGACCGTAGAAATAATCGAAGCCGCGGTCGTTGGGCATGCACGGTTTTCTGTTCCCCAGGTGCCATTTCCCTACAAGTGCGGTGTTATATCCCCGTCGCTTCAACATCTCCGGCAGTAATACTTCATCTTCAGGTATACCGGGGTAGCGTGTATACCCCATAAGTCTTGAACCAAGACCTACAGGTTTTTTGTCATTTATAAGGGCTCCATTAATTTCCGTTCGTATTGGATAGCGGCCTGTTAAAAGTCCCGCTCGCGAAGGAGAGCATACCGGGGCACTTGCGTAGAACTGTGTCATCAACATGCCTTCGTCGGCCATCTTGTTTATGTTAGGTGTTTTAATGGCTTCTGAGCCGTAACATTCCAGGTCACCGTAGCCCAGGTCATCGGTTAATATAATTATTATATTGGGTAGATCGGCAGTACTATCAGCTTTTGTAATGGCATCTAGTACCTTTCTTCTTCGAGAAACGTCATAATCACCGCCGCAACCTGAAAAAAAAGCCGGTCCCAGCATCATGTATGCTGAACCGGCCAGAACGCTATTTAAAACCGAACGTCTTGATATTTTCTTTTCCATGCTTACCTGACCCGTTTCACCGTCCCGTTTGATATCATCTCCTGGAGTTCACGAAGAAGTCTTTTTTCCTGTTCATCGTGATGCCTGTCTTCATCGGCAATGGCCATTATCTTTTCGTACTCTGCTGTTGTAAGCTCACCATCTTCAATGGCTTGCTTGATCATTTCTGACATTCTTACTGCTGACTCACTTACTTCACTCATTCCGTTTTCTCCTTAGTATTGTAATAGTGAAATAAAAGTATAATAATCATACATTTTATTTCGTATTATGCAAGAGCATTTTGTATAATATATATAAAAAATTTTCTCTTTTTCAGGGTAATTTCAATTGTGTCATATTCAACAATTTCCCGAGCCTGTTTTCAAGCCAGGTTATAAGGGGTTGAATTCGACGAATCACAGGTGGAATAACAAGGTAAAGGATAATTCCCGTTACAATCCCTGCAATCACATCCACAAAATAATGGGCATATATGAATACCGTGGACAGATACAGCATTATTGTAAGTGGAAGGTATATCCACGCAAGTATCCTGTTATACCTGAAATTCAATATAAGTGCTATGAATGACACCGCCACGTGTGAAGAAGGAAATGCTGCACCGCCGATATTCATGTTATTAAAGATGCACTTCATGAAATCAGTGATGAAATACCCCTGAAATTTATTGTACCATACTTCATGCAGTTCCGGAAAAAAATACTTTGGACCCTTTACCGGGAAAAAAACATAGAACACGTACATAACGTAAAAAGCAACCGTGACAATGCTGAGGCTTCGAACAGCCTTCTCGTATTTACCCTTGAGATACAGCAGCCACCAACCTGTTGTGATCAACACGTAGTAAAAGAAATAGCTGAAAAAGAAAATCTCTGTAATCAGCCTGTTATCCGGCACCTGTTCATGAAAATGCTTTGAAGGCTGGTATCCAAATATTGCATAATCCATCCTTGCAAACACAGCATCAAATGACATGCCGTCAAACATTAGCTGGGAAAGTATAATACATTCCCTGAAGAAGAAGGCATACATTAGCTGTACATAGAATATCCGGAAAAACATGGTAAACCTGTTCTGTCGTGCGTTTACATGCCGGCACATCACCATGATACCCATTGGTATCAACAGAAAGAATGTACCGTATACTATTTCCCTGTCCAGTTGAACGTCCATAATTGTAATGAACATTTTACCGGTATTCCAGAAAGAGAAGAACGAGAAAAGTATACACAAAAATATTGTTAAAATATCAGTTGATAAAAAATAATTGTGCCGGTAGTCTTCCAGCACAAGACGCGACTCGGGTTCTATTCTCTGCAGTTTCACAATGATTATTCACCGGGTTTGGCTACGATCTGCACAAAGGTGGCTTGAAAGCCATTATCACCCAGTTCATGATCGAACCTCACACCGGTTCCTACTTCCAGGCGATCATATTCATTGTTATGAACACTATTACGATGGAAGTAAATATCCCGTCCGTCTTCAATATTCTGAATAAAACCATAGTCTTCGTCGGGATGTAATTCTTTTACGATACCCTGCACGGCCTGAGCAGGATGATCTTTTACTTTTTCCTGCTGCTTTTCTTTCAACGTTTTCAGCTGTTTTTCCATTTTGCTAAAAGCACGGCGTATTACTGCTTCGAGGCCTACTCTCTGATCATCCTGTTCTGACTTTTCATTTACCACAAGTTCATGCCCTGGTGGTACCCGCAGGTTAATACGCACCCTGTACATGTTGGCTGTCTCGTGAGGATTTTGTTCAAGTTCAACTGCCACGCTGCAGCTAGATATGTGATCATGAAATTTATCCAGTCTTACGGCTTTTTCACGTACCAGGTTATCAAGATTATCTGTTTTGCGAACATCGTGGTAGGATATTTCTATCGGTACGTCCATG
>CAZVRB010000176.1:0-3870 GCA_964629365.1 uncultured Leptospiraceae bacterium | reverse complement strand
GCGGTTTCATGTATTTAAAGCCGTATGATATTATAAACTTTTTTGGATTGTTAATTATGATTTACAGACATATAATATATTATGATGGTTTTCCCCAAAATTCCGGAATGAGCCAATAAAAATATGATGGTTCCCCCGCCGAAGGCGGGGGAACCATCTCTATATCTGTTTCTTCAGTTTTCTTCGTATCAGTAGAACCAGTTGTCCCACTGCGAGTGGAACGATGCTTGTAACCAGGAGCAGAATCCAGCCGGTGGTTCCCGGCATGGTAACCTTGAGTACCTCTGAAAGAATGGGTACATACAATGCCAGCAGTATAAGTCCCGTGCATAATACCAGGGCACCGATCACGTATGGATTGGTGAGAATGCGGTTCCTGAAAAATGTACTATTGATATCACGCATGTTGAATACATGCCAGAGGCGTCCAAGTGCGAGGCTGAGAAATGAGACTGTGACTGCCTCCGCTTTCCCCAGGTCAAACCAGTACAGGGCAAGCATAAATCCCGTCAAAACGGCGGCGGCGATGAGTAACCCATACCAGGTTGTTTCATACCACTGGCTTTTTCCCATTATGGGCTCCCCGGGATCGCGTGGTGGTTTTTTCATTATTCCAGAACTTGATTTTCCCATACCCAGGGCCAGGGCGGGGAATGCGTCATTTATAGCATTGAGATACAGTATCTGCAACGGTAGCAATGGAAGCGGCTGTCCGGCAATTGAAGCCAGGGTTACGATGAGAATCTCCCCCAGGTTTCCGGAAATCAGGTATATGACGAACTTGCGTATATTGTTAAAGATTGTGCGGCCATGTTTCACCGCCGTAAGAATGGAGGTAAAGTCGTCATCCTGGAGGATAATATCAGACGCCTCCTTGGCTACCTGCTGTCCACGTTTTCCCATGGCAACACCGATGTCGGCTTTCTTCAGTGCGGGGGCATCATTTACCCCGTCACCGGTCATGGCAACTATGTTGTTTTCCTCCTGGTATACAGAGATAAGGTTTAATTTCTGTTCAGGGCTTACCCTGCAGAAGATAGAGGTTTGTGTGATCTGGCGCATTTCCTCTTCACTCAGCGAAGAGATATCTTCAATTTCAGCACCCTGTTTTACGGGGCTTTTCTCGTCATCTACAATACCCACCGCAACGCCAACGTTTGTGGCGGTCACTTCATGGTCTCCTGTAATCATGATTACCCGAATGCCTGCTTCGTCACACTTCTCTATGTCCCCCCTGATATCACCTCTTGGCGGATCTACCAGTCCTGATAAGCCAAGAAATGTCAGGTTTTCGTAGGGTTTTTCATCAATTGAGCCTGTTGTCTTTACGGCCATGGCAAGAACCCGCAGGCCGTTACGGGCCATCTCGGTATTGATGTCCAGCCACCTGGATCTTTCTTCTTCTGAAAAATCTTCTGGCTGCCCTTTGCTGTTAATACGGGTGCATACATCAAGCACCGATTCGGGTGCACCTTTTACCGATACCCTGTACAGGTTATCTTCAATCTTATGATAGGTGGCCATCATCTTGTTGGAAGGATCAAAGGCGATCTCCTTTTCTTCAGGCATTTGCTGCAGAAGTTCATTGTGATGAAGTCCGGCCTTTTCTCCCGCTACGATGAGGGCTACTTCCATGGGGTCACCGATACTTTCGGTTTCACCATCATCACCCATTCGCAGTGACGCGTTGGTGCAGAGCATGCCGGTTTTCAATGCTTCCATTAAAACAGGATCATCTGCGGGATTGAATTCTTTATCCTTAGTAGTAAATGTGCCATCAGTGTGAAGACCTTCTCCGGTGATGGTTATGATAGTATCGCGTTCCCTGAACTGGGTCATGGTCATCTGGTTCTCTGTGAGGGTGCCGGTTTTATCTGTAAAAATGACGTTGGTGGATCCAAGGGTTTGTACCGCGGTAAGTCTTCGTACAAGTGCGTTTTCATCAGCCATCTGTTTCATGCCGCGGGCCAGTGCTACCGTGGCTACAACGGGAAGTCCTTCCGGTATGGCCGCAACTATCAGCACCACGACAGTTTTGATCATAAGAAGCATGTCTTTGCCTGAAAGAAACCCGGCTGCACCTGCTAAAAGGGAAACGAAGAATATTACCTTTATGAGACTTTTTGCAAGGCCGTCCAGCTGATTTTCCAGGGGATCAGAATGAGACTCCGCTTCATCCACAAGTGAGGCGATGGTACCGATTTCCGTGTCCATCCCCGTAAATACGGCTATTCCCTGGCCGGAGCCCCTTGTTATGGAGGTGCCCTTGTATACCATGTTTTTTCTTTCCGCCAGGGGGGCGTCTTCTTCAATGCTGTCAATGGTTTTGGCAACGGGCACTGATTCTCCGGTCAGGGGAGACTCGTTGGCCTGCAGTTTGTTGGATTCAATCAGCCGTATGTCTGCTGATATCATATCACCGCTTTCAAATACCACGATGTCTCCGGGAACGATATCCCTGGCGTTGATTTCCTGTACCTCGCCATTTCGCTTTACCATGGCGGTAACCAGGTCCATTTGCTGCAACGCTTCCATTGACCTGGTTGCTTTCAGCTCGGTGGTAAAACCTACTACCGCGTTTATTGCCATGGCCACCAGGATGGCGATACCGTCAACCCATTGGGCGAATGCCAGTGAAAGCAAAGCGGCGGCGGCAAGCACCAGCATGATCAGGTTGGTAAACTGATCTAAAAGTATTTTCCAGGCACTTTTGCCTTTTGAATGGCGTATCCTGTTAGCACCAAATGTGCTTCTTCTCTCTTTTACTTCATTCCCGGATAATCCTTCACGGGGATCTACTGATAACTTTTCTGTAATGCTTTCAACTGAAAGCATCCAGGGTGATTTGGGTTGTGTGGGTGTGCTCATTGATCACTATCCAGTGTATATAGTATAATTTATACACTGATTATAACTGACAGGCTGCATGAATGCAACCCCCCATGGGAGGGTTCGTGAATGAAACCCTCCCATGGGAATGATTATTTCTTTTCTTCCACTTCAATCTCATCATAGCCGGTTATCATGGCTTTCATGTGAGAAGTAATTGTGTGCCCTGTGGTTGTCATGTAGACATGGATCACCGCAAAAGTAAGAAGAAGGTATGCCCCGAAGGTGTGTATGATGGCTATCCATTTTACCGATTGAAGGTGCAGGGTGCCATGCGCAACATAATAGTAGATAAGCCCTGTCAATACCATAACAGGTATTATCAATATTTTGAAACCGAGATAGCTGATTTTCTGAAGGGGGTTAAGCTTAACCTCAACAGATTTGTCATGAGGGTGGGGTTCGTTTTTGAAAATCCCCACAAGGTAATATCGAACCTGGTCTCTCAGCTTGTCAGTGGTGGGAATATATTGACGCCATTCGCCGGTGGTAAAATGCCAGAAAATGGCAAAGGCAATGAGTACAATCAGAATGAAACCGGTGTACATGTGAAGTACCACCGCGTTCTCGAATCCAAAAATATTGTAAGAGCCATGCACTTCAAATCCTGTTAACGCAAGAAAGAATATTAACAGGGCCTGTGTCCAGTGCCACAATCTTTCAAATCGTTTATACATGTATACTTTTTGTATCATACATCACTCCTCTTCTTTCCGTGATCGTGAGAACCTGACAAATCCGTGAATGATGACTCCCGCAATAGAGCCGAACAGCATCACCATGCCGAGTATGTCAAGCACCAGGCTCCGGTCTCTGCCGGGGATCCAGCAGGCTTCAAGCCCTGCAAGTCTTCCATTTCTGCTATGGCAATCATCGCATTTAAGGGCGTTTTCTTTGGGCTGTATGAGGTGAGTCAGCGGCCAGAACATCTCCGTTTCAATCCACTCGTATTTGCCGCTGTAGTCAAGACCGGCGGCTTTC
>CAZVRB010000175.1:0-3932 GCA_964629365.1 uncultured Leptospiraceae bacterium | reverse complement strand
ATTGCTCATATACCTTTACCTGGGAGTGTTCCATGGAAAAGACAACCTCTATTACCGACATAACCCGCAGGGGCATGATGCTTGCAAACCGCATTCGAATGATCATGGCTGCCGTCCTTATTCTCATAGTGGGTGGAGCCGCTGCTGACAACAGTTTTGCTATCAATGTTACATACATGTCAGGACTGACCCTCTTTATAATACTGGCATTGATAAACTATTTTGCGGCGAAAAAAGATACACACAGTATTATTCTGCAATATGCTACAGTATTCATAGAAGTGAGCATACCCACCATACTGAAGGTGGCACATGCATTTACCCACAATCCCCACATGATAGTGAACGAAAGCGTCGTGTTTTCCGCCTACCTGCTGTTTATAATGATCACCCTTTTACAGAACAGCCGGCGCCTTACCTTTTTTGCGGGAGCTATCGCGGTGCTTGAATATACCGCCCTTATCCTTGCAGCCGTTTTCATTCTCCAGACCCCGGTAAAATCTGGAACCTTTACATTTGGATACGTCATTATTGATGACGAGATCGGAAAGCTTGTGATACTTATTGGATTTACCCTTGTCTGCATTACAATTCTGAAAAACCTCACCGCTTTCGCCACAAGGGCCCTGCAGCAGGAAGATATCGCGCAGAAACGTGCCGGATTTCTTGAAAACACCATAACTACTCTGCGTACCATGAACAGAGATCTCTCCGGGGTAAGCACCACACAGCAGGAGATATGCGGAAAGTTTTCCACCGTGTCACAAGACCAGGCGGCCATGAGCGAGGAGCTCTCATCTATTCATGAAGAACAGCTGGCCTCCATCGAATCAATAACCAATGCCATGAATGACCAGAGCCGCGAGTCTGACCATACACGCCAGCTTGTGGGCTCCCTGCAGGAAAGCCAGCAGCGTGTCATCTCACTCAGTGGAGAACTGCTGAAAACCATTGAACACATCGGTAATTCTTCCCGTAAAACGGAATCGAGCCTCAGCGATATGAGCGGCATGATGAAGGTGATCAGTGAAGGCGGCGCATCCATCACCGGTTTCATTTCAGTTATCAACGACATAACCGACCAGATAAACCTTCTCAGCCTGAACGCGGCCATCGAAGCAGCCCGGGCGGGAGATCATGGCAGGGGATTCGCGGTTGTGGCAGATGAGATCGGTAAACTTGCGGTTGCCACTTCTGACAACGCCAGCGAAATTTCTTCACAGCTTGAACGCATAAGCGCGGATATCAACAAGGGGGGAAGCCTGGTAGAAGCAACCCGTGATGCTATCGGCGAGGTTCTCAATCTTATCGAAAGCAGCAGCCAGAATATAAGCGAAGTGAGGGGGGCGATGCAGAAACAGGATGACGATATACAGGCGGTTGGGGCGCAATCTGAAAACCTTGACCAGCTTTCAAAATCCATCCTGACATCAACCAGCGAGCAGCAGTCTTCCATGGAAGAAAGCACGGCATCGGTACAGAAAATATCCCAGATCGCCCAGCATATAGCCCAGTACAACCAGGAAATACTGGAATTGGCAGAAGTGATAGGACAGAAGGCCGACCAGATGGAGGGATTAATACAAAACATGAACGAGGATGAAGAATAAGTAGCCGGTCTCCATGGATAACCGGCCACAAAAAACCGTCCCTCCATGTAATCTTTCATTACTCGGAAAGACGGTTTTTTATATTCAGTTACACTATCATGTTATCCGGCGGCTTTCTGCGCTTTCGGTTCAATTTTTTTGAAGGTGAGTTCCTCCCCGTTAAAATCAACCTTGATTCTCTCATCGGTAATAACGTCACCCTCAAGCAGCCGCATTGACAGCGGATTGAGAATATTTCTTTGAATGGCCCGCTTCAACGGACGGGCACCATACTGCGGGTCAAATCCCACATCAACCACGTGATCAAGGGCTTTGCCGGTAAGTTCGATCTGTATTCCCCTGTCACGCAGTCTCCTGGCCACGTCTTCAAGCTGCAATATCACGATATCCTTGATATGCTCTCGGGCCAGTGGATTGAATATAATGATCTCATCAACCCTGTTCAGGAATTCAGGCTTGAAGTAATTCCGCAGCTCGTTGTGTACACCGCTTTTCCTGTCCTCAAGGGGAATATTCGGATCGCTTATATAGGCGGTTCCAATATTTGAGGTCATGATTATTATGGTATTCCTGAAATCAACCGTTCTCCCCTTGGCATCGGTAAGCCTGCCCTCGTCAAGGATCTGCAGAAATATATTGAACACGTCAGCGTGGGCCTTTTCGATCTCGTCAAAGAGTACCACCGCGTAGGGCCGGCGCCGAACCGCCTCGGTGAGCTGTCCACCTTCATCATAACCCACGTACCCGGGAGGGGCCCCGATAAGACGGGACACGGCATGCTTTTCCATGTACTCGGACATGTCGATTCTTATGATGGCCTTCTCATCGTTAAAGAGAAACTCGGCCACCGCCTTTGCCGTTTCTGTTTTACCAACACCGGTTGGGCCCAGAAATATAAATGAACCGATAGGCCGGTTGGGATCCTGCAGACCCGACCTTGATCGCCGTACCGAATCGGATATGGCCTGTATGGCCTCTTCCTGTCCCACAACCCTGTTCTCGATAATGCGTTCCATCTTGAGCAGCTTGTCCTTCTCACCTTCAAGCATCTTGCTGACGGGTATGCCGGTCCATCGTGACACAACAGCGGCGATCTCCTGCTCGGTTACCTCTTCCTTGAGAAGCTTTCTGTCCTTCTGAATTTCTTCAAGCCTGCGGTTCTCGTTCACCAGATCCTGTTCCAGTTCTCTCATCTTCCCGTACCTGATCTCGGCAACCAGATTGAGGTTCCCTTCACGCTCGGCACGGGTCTCCTGTGCCTTCAGGTTGTCCATTTCTTCCTTGATCCGCCGTATCTCAACGATCACCTCTTTCTCGTTCTGCCACTGCCCGGAAAGCTCGTTCTTCTTTTCGTTCAGGTTGGCCAGTTCTTCTTCAATCCTGCCAAGGCGTTCCTTTGATGCCTTGTCCTTCTCTTTCTTCACCGCGGCTCGCTCAATGGAAAGCTGCCGAATGCGCCGCTCAACCTCGTCAAGCTCTATAGGCATTGAGTCGATCTCCATCTTGATAAGGGATGCCGACTCATCGATAAGGTCTACCGCCTTGTCCGGTAAAAACCTGTCGGTGATGTAACGGTCTGAAAGCATGGCGGCGGCAACAACCGCGGAGTCGGAAATGCGAACCCCGTGATGCACCTCGTAACGTTCTTTCAGTCCGCGAAGTATGGCGATTGTATCTTCCACACCCGGCTCGCTTGTAAAGACGGGCTGAAATCGGCGTTCAAGGGCCTTGTCCCGCTCTATGTGCTTCTGAAACTCGTTCAGGGTGGTAGCCCCGATACAGCGAAGCTCTCCCCTGGCAAGGGCGGGCTTGAGCATATTTGACGCGTCCACCGCCCCTTCCGCGGCACCGGTGCCGATGAGGGTATGCAATTCGTCGATGAACAGCACCACCTCCCCATCAGACTCCTCAACCTCGTTGATAACGGCCTTCAGCCTTTCTTCAAACTCACCTCTGAACTTGGCACCCGCGATCAGGGCACCCATGTCAAGGGCAACCAGTCTCTTGTTTTTCAAACCCTCGGGAACATCCCCCGAAACCATTCGCTGGGCAAGCCCTTCCACTATGGCGGTCTTTCCCACCCCGGGCTCCCCGATAAGCACGGGGTTGTTCTTAGTGCGTCGTGAAAGCACCTGCATCACCCGGCGGATCTCGTCATCCCTGCCGATTACCGGGTCAAGCTTGTTCATGCGTGCCATCTTCGTCAGGTCACGGCTGTAACGGTCAAGGGCGTTATATTTTTCTTCAGCGGTTTCATCGGTGGCACGCTTACTGCCCCGAATATCCTGCAGCACCCGGGCAATATTCTCAGGAATAAACCCG
>CAZVRB010000174.1:0-3952 GCA_964629365.1 uncultured Leptospiraceae bacterium | reverse complement strand
CCTTAGCCCCCCTTCAGCGAAGGGGGGTTGGGGGGATTCCGTTACGCCCCATTGTGCAACCATCCCCATTAGTTTCAAACACTTTTCTGTATCCCATACCAGTTGACTTCATACTCAATGAATTATACAATGTCCTCTACTAATGAAAAGGAAATAAAATATGCCACAAAAGAAGAAAAGCGACAAGTCTAAAAAAACCCGGCAACCAGAGCAGGAACAACTGCCCGGATACGGATTCAACTGGCGAACTATTATCTGGATATTTCTCGGCATGATGATCGCCTATTATGCCTTCCAGACATACCAGTCAAGAAACGTGGTAAAACTGGACTATACTACTTTCAAAGAACAGATCGCCAGTGATAATATTTACAAAATTACCATGCAGAAGGATAAAATAACCGGTGAATTCGTGCATGAATACACCCCCAAAGACGCTCCCGGGGAAAAAGCACCATCATACACCAGGTTCAAGACGGTAAAACCACCCCTGGAAGATAAAGAACTTCTTCCCATGCTTGAAAAACGGGATGTAACCATCGATGCCCGTCCTTCTGATGACTCGGGCCTGGGTGCCATTCTATGGCTGCTTCTTCCCTGGTTACTTATTATCGGTTTTTTTCTCTACATGCGAAACCGGATGCAGAACCAGATGCAGGGGGGCGGCATGGGGGGCATGTTCGGCTTCGGAAAGTCGAAGGCCCAGCGTTTTGATAAATCAACCGACAACGAGTCATATGACGACGTGGCGGGCCTTGAGAACAGCAAGATCGAACTAATGGAAATCGTAACCTACCTGAAAGAACCTGCAAAATTTAAAAAACTCGGTGCCACCATGCCCAAGGGCATACTACTGGTGGGACCTCCCGGAACAGGAAAAACCCTGCTGGCCCGGGCAACCGCAGGCGAGGCAGACGTGCCTTTCTTCAGTATAAGCGGATCGGAGTTTATCGAGATGTTCGTGGGAGTTGGCGCCTCCCGTGTACGGGACATGTTCAATACCGCCAAGAAAGAATCACCTTCCATAATTTTCATCGATGAACTTGACTCCATCGGCAGGGCAAGGGGAACAGGGGTTGGAGGAGGACATGACGAACGTGAGCAGACTCTCAACCAGATCCTCTCTGAGATGGACGGGTTCTCCTCGAAAGAGGCGGTAGTTGTAATGGCGGCAACTAACAGGCCCGACGTGCTCGACTCGGCCCTCACCAGGCCGGGAAGATTTGACCGCCAGGTAACACTTGATATGCCGCAGAAAAAGGCTCGCGAGAAGATACTTGCCATACACACACGAAAGATCCCCCTCGACCGAAACGTCGACCTTGAAAAAATCGCGGGGATGACCGTCGGGTTTGCCGGTGCCGACCTGAAAAATCTTGCCAACGAGGCGGCACTCCATGCCGGGCGGGAAGACAGGGAACGGGTCACACAGGATGACTTCTTCCAGGCCAGGGACAAGATAATGATGGGGACAAAACGGGAAGAAAAGATGACCGAAGAAGACCGCAAGATCATCGCCTATCACGAAGCCGGACATACACTGGTGGCGGCAAAGACCCCGAAGGCTGATCCCCTGCAGAAGGTAACCATCATTCCAAGGGGACGGGCCCTGGGCGCCACCGAACAGATACCCGAGCAGGACAGGTACAATGTCAGCAGGCAATACCTGCTTGGACGTATAGCCGTCATGCTTGGGGGAAGATCGGCGGAGAAACTTGTATTTGACGATCTTACCACCGGGGCCGCCAATGACCTGAAACAGTCCACCCAAATCGCCCGCCGCATGATAACACAATGGGGCATGAGTGAAAAACTGGGAGCTGCCACCTTCGCCATGGAAGAAGAACATGTATTCCTGGGAAAGGACATATCCCAGCCCAAGCATTTCAGCGAACACACCAACCAGATAATCGACGAGGAGATACAGGCAATCATCAATAAGATGGAAGAGAATGCCACCGGTATACTCACAGAAAACCGTGACATCCTTGACAGGCTGGCAGAAGCCCTTATCGAGAAAGAAACGCTTGAAAAAGAAGAAATCAGCAGGATCATCGAAAACAGGGAAACCCCTGAAAACACTAACGAAGAGGAAAAATCCACCGATGAATCATAGAGGAAGCGGCATACTGCTGCATATAACATCACTGCCTTCACCTTACGGCATTGGGGATTTCGGCCCCTCCGCCCGCAGGTTCGCGGATTTTCTTCGTGATACCGGCCAGCGCTACTGGCAGATACTCCCCCTGAATCCCATCAACCCGTCACAGGGAAGTTCACCCTACACCAACATGTCCGCCATGGGTATCAACACCATGCTTATCAGTCCGGAAAAACTGGCAGAAGACGGGCTGCTGCCCCCTGGCACCACGCCCGAACCCGGTTTTCCCGCTGATCATGTTGAGTATAAAGACGTTATAACATACAAGAGAAAACTCTACAGGGCTTCATGGGAACACTTTAAGCAGCTACACGAAAAAGAGCACTGGGGCTACAATCGCTTCTGTGACGAGAACAGCCACTGGCTGGATGATTACGCCCTCTTCGTAACCCTGAAAGAACATCATGATGGGGCCAGCTGGGACCAGTGGCCCCGCGAACTCCGTGACCGGCAGCACGAGGCCATGGCGACGAATCAAGAAAAACTGGCCGACCACATCAATCGCATCAAGTACCTTCAGTACATTGCCGCCACACAATGGCAACAGGTAAAACAGTACTGCAACCAGATGGGAATTCACGTATTCGGTGATCTGCCCATTTACGTTGATTATGACAGTGTTGACGTATGGGCCCACCCTGAAATATTCAAGCTGAACGACGAGAAAAAACCCCGCAAGGTGGCAGGGGTACCCCCCGATTATTTCAGCGAGACGGGACAGCGATGGGGAAACCCCGTCTACAACTGGGACGAGCTTCGCCATCAGAAGTACCACTGGTGGCTCATGCGCATGGAATGGAACCTGCAGCTGTTCGACCTTGTGCGCATCGACCATTTTCGCGGACTGGTGGCCTACTGGGAGATACCCGCCGAAGAGGAGACCGCCATTCACGGCAAGTGGGTGCACGCCCCCGTCTACGATTTTCTTGATACACTGGGGAAGCGTTTCTTCAACCTGCCGGTTGTAGCCGAAGACCTCGGCACCATCACATCCGATGTACGGGAGGTAATGAATCATTACCGGCTTCCCGCCATGAAGGTGCTGCATTTCGCCTTCGGTGATGACAACCCCGGCCATCCCTATCTTCCCCACAACTATGAAAACAACTGCGTGGTGTATACCGGCACACATGACAACAACACCACCCGCGGCTGGTTCGAACACGAAACATCCCATGAAATGCGAAACCGTCTTGAAAACTACACAGGCAGGGGGGTGGACGTGAAAGCTGTCCATTGGGACATGATTCGCCTTGCCATGGCCTCTGTAGCAGACATGGCCATCATACCCATGCAGGATATACTCGGCCTTGGCCAGGAATGCCGCATGAACACACCATCAACGAGCGAAGGCAACTGGCGCTGGCGCATGCGCTGGGAACAACTGAACGATGAGAATACCGGACACCTGCGTCACCTCACCCGGGTATTCGGGAGATAACCCCCATTGACATCATGTCCTCTCTCCTGTATCATTGATGGTAATGAGCACTGATACAGTGTACAACAGGAGAGACACATGGATTACACCATCAATCATGAGAAAGATAAGAAGTTTTACATTGAAAACGGATCACCCGATGATTTTCCCTACCTTGCATACAACGAGAAATCAGAAAGGGTACTTGACCTGGTAGAAACCTATGTTCCCAAAGATATGCGGGGAGAAGGAGTGGCTGCACAACTTGTCACTCATGCGCTGGAGTTTGCTAAAGAGAACGGGTACCGTGTCATCCCCACCTGCCCGTATGTGAGCTCTTTTATCGAAAAGCATAATGAATACAGCCACCT
>CAZVRB010000173.1:0-4055 GCA_964629365.1 uncultured Leptospiraceae bacterium | reverse complement strand
TGCCATTATCTCTTCTTCGGTATACCCGGTAAGGCTGGTGAGGGTGGCGGGATTGAATATGGCGGCATCAAGTCCTGCCTCTGCTGCCCGTTTGAGGTAGGCGTTGTTGATGTGTTTTCGCTGTGGAAGTCCGAATGAGAGGTTGCTGATACCCAGGCTTGTCTTGATACCACGCGCGTGAAAATGGTGTATCACCTTGAGTGTCTCGGCGGCGCTTCCCGGTTCGGCGCTCTCGGTGAGCATGAGGGGGTCTATCAGCACCCGTGAAGGGTCAATGCCCTTTTCGCCCAGGCGGTCTACAAGACGCTGGCCTATGTCGATGCGTTTCTGTCCGTCTACGTGTATACCCGTTTCGTCAAGACACAGTGCCACCACGAATGATCCAAATCGTTTCAGCACGGGAAGCATGGCGTTGAAATTGGCGTCCTTCCCGTTTATAGAATTCACCACGGGGATGCCGGGATAGTACATGAGGGCATCGCCGGTAACCTTTGCGTTATCAGAATCTATCATGAGGGGGACACGGACGCCGTGTGAAAGTATTGCAACTGATTTCTGCATGGCCCGGATCTCGTCTATTTCGGGAACTCCCACGTTGATATCCAGTATGTGTGCCCCTTCTTCTACCTGTTTTCGGGATTCTTCCCGTAAAAATGAGAATTGCCCATCTTTGAGTTCGGCGGCGAATTTCTTACGCGCCGTTGGATTCAGCCGTTCACCGATGATGACAGGACGTGGGTGCGTTTCTACGTTAATAGCGGTATACCTGCTTGTTATAAATCGATGATGCACCCCGCCGGTTGCGCGTGTAACCGGAAAATCTTTCAGTTTTGCCGCCAGGGCGGAGATATGTGGGGGGGTAGTGCCGCAGCAACCACCGATAATGCTCACCCCAAGCTCGGCGAAGGGGAGACACAGTTTGGCGAACTGTTCCGGGGATAATTTATATACCGGTGTACCTTCAACCATCTGCGGCATGCCGGCATTGGCCCATACCGAGAGGGGGATATTCAGTGTTTTCAGGTCATCTGCGAACCGGGCGTATATTTCTGCAAGTCCTTCAGGGCCCATGCTGCAGTTGGCACCCACCACGTCGGCACCCGTCTGGGCGAGGGTGGCCAGCCCGGTAAGCATGTCGGTGCCGGTAATGGTGGTGCCGGCATTCTCGAAGGTCATGCTGGTAATGACGGGGAGGGATGTGTTGTCCTTTGCCGCCAGCAGGGCCAGGCGGGCTTCCTGCAGGTCAGTCATGGTTTCGATAACGATTACGTGGGCTCCCCCGTTTTCAAGGGCGCTCACCTGCCGGGCAAATGAGTTGTATACCACTTCAGGAGATACTTCTCCCATGGGCTCAACCAGCACGCCGGAAGGACCAACGGAGCCTCCAACAAGCGCTCCCGTCTCGTCGGCTGCCTGCCGGGCGATACCGGCGGCTTGTTGGTTTATCTCTTCGCAGCGGTCACCCAGGCCGGATTCGGCCAGTTTAAGGAAGCTGCCTCCGAAGGTATTTGTTTCTATGATGTCCGCACCGGCACCCGCGTATTCCCGGTGTATATCCAGGAGCACGTCGGGACGGTCCACGTTCAACAATTCAAGGTTACCCGTGTAACCGGGAAGCTTCTTGAAGAGCATGGTTCCCATTGCGCCGTCAACGATGACGGGCCTGTTAAGTGCCAGTTTTTCCTTAAAATCCATTAAATATACGCCTCGCAATGATAAAATATAGAGGCTATGTTTTACTGTTTAAGGTGAGAGTACAACTATTTTTTTGTGTCGGTTACACCTTTTCAAGGGGTTTGCCGCAGCAGGTGAGTTCACATTCTTCCGGTGTGTCACAGCAGCTGCTTTCCTCTGGCGGTACACCAAAATCTTTACACTGCTTTATCACCTGTACTTCAAGCCCGCAATCCTTACAGACGTAGATATCACCTGTTTTCATGGTATGACAGCTTGCCATAGTTAACTCCTTTTAAATATAATGTAGTACCACAGAGACACAGTGGCACAGAGAAAATGATATATTGATCAGGTAAGTATACATTATAGTTCTATGCATGTAAATATAATAATTCTTTCCTGGTCAATCATCACTTTTTACATCTCACTTTTCTCTGAGTCTCAGTGCCTCTGTGGTGAATATTTATGGTGATCAGCTGTACAACCCCTCGATCTCGTCTTTGAAGTTTTCCATTACCACCTTGCGTTTTACTTTCAGCGTGGGAGTCATCTCTCCCGTGGCCTCGGTGAGCCTTCGGCTGATGATGGTATACTTTTTGATCTTCTCATAGCCTTCCAGTTCACTGTTCGCTTTCTGTATCTCCTGGTCTACCAGCTCTTTTAGCTGCGGGACCTTGATGAAATCACCGGGTACCTCAATGCATAAAGGCGCGGGGCCATCGTAGTTGAAGACGCAGGCGTCGCGATCGTATTGTATGCCGTTCTGGTCGTAGTACTCCATCATGGCATCGAAGTTGGGCACCACCAGGGCGGTGACGTATTTCCGGTCATCCCCGATGGGAACCACCATGTCCACGTACTTGCTGAGTGAGAACATGCTTTCGATCTTGGCGGCAGGGACGTTCTTGCCGGTATCCAGCACCATGAGTCCCTTGATCCTGTCCACGATCTTGATATACCCGTCTGCCATCATGATGACCACGTCGCCAGTTTTATAGTAGCCGTCTTCTGTAAAGGCTTCCCTGGTGGCCTCGGGGTTGTTCCAGTACTCCACGAAGAGATTGTCACCCCGTACCTGCCATTCGCCTTCTTCGCCTATGCGTCCTTCGATCCCTGAACTTAAAGGACCCACGGAACCGGGAAGCACCTTCGAGGGCCGATTCAGGTTAACCGTGTTACAGGTCTCGGTTGCGCCGTATCCCTCGTAGATGCGGATGCCCATGGCCATGAACACCTTGCACAGTTCTGCTGGCAAACTTCCCGCTGCCGAAAAGGCGAAGCGGTAACGCCCGCCAAGAAGGTCGCGAACCTTGCTGAACAGGATCTTGTCCACAATGTGGTATCGGAAACGAAGCCAGCGTCCGATGCCCGCGGTGAAATCGGTCCCTTCTGACATGTCAATGAAACCGTTCTCGTCCGCCCTTGACTCGGTGACTTTCAGACCGATTTTGAGTGCGTAGTTGAAGATAGCCTTCTTGACCGGTGACTGGGAAGCCCTGTCCTTAAGTGCCATGAAAATACGCTCATAAATTCGGGGGACGGACATGAACACAGTGGGCCTGAATACCTGCAGGTCTTCCACCAGTGTTTTGGGTGAAGAGTAGGCTATGGTCATGGCGCCAAGTACAGCCATGCCGTGACCGCATTCCCGTTCGTAGGTATGTGCCAGCGGTAGAAAGGACAGCAGCACGTCATCATCGCGAACCTCCGGTACGTCCCGGGCATCCCTGTTTATGGCCGCGTTGATACTGAGATGGGTATGAACTGCCCCCTTGGGCATTCCTGTTGTGCCAGAGGTGTAGACGATTGTCATGTAGTCGGTCACTTCAACCGATCTCCATCGCTGCTCGAAAACGAAACGGTCTTGTCCACATTGTGCCACTCCCAGTTCACGCAGAGCGATTATATCCATAACGTTTGGGTCGTCATGGGTGAACCCGTCCTGCAGCACCACGATCTTCTCCAGGGTTGGCATATGGGAGCGTTGATTCAGCGCCTTCTCCAGGTTCTCTTCATCGTAGACGAAA
The DNA here is from genome assembly GCA_964629365.1 of uncultured Leptospiraceae bacterium. GTDB lineage: Bacteria > Spirochaetota > UBA4802 > UBA4802 > UB4802 > M55B154. The sequence goes on along the minus strand of CAZVRB010000173.1, from coordinate 351 downwards.
AGTACTTTTGACCCGGAATCGTTGATGATGAAGGCAAGTTCTTTCTCGGAAAGGGTAGGGTATATACACACGGTAATACCCGCCGCGCACAGGGTGGCGTAATCTGACCACATCCACTGCGGGGAGGTATGTGCCATCACCGCCACCCTGTCACCCTTTTCAACGCCAAGGGAAATGAGGCCTGAAGACATTTCCTTTACCAGCCTCCATACCTGTGCCCAGGAGATACTCTCTACTGTGCCCTGTTCGGTTCGCCATAATTGTGCCGGTTTGTCTGCGAATCGTATCATGTTTCTATGAAGCATCTGTGGAAAGGTAAGCTGCGCCAGGTACCATGTTTTACCTGATTCT
>CAZVRB010000172.1:0-4087 GCA_964629365.1 uncultured Leptospiraceae bacterium | reverse complement strand
AGACATGGGCACCCTTCTTCAACCGGCTTCCCTCGATCTTCGCCGTTGCTTCTGTTTCACCGGCATTGAAGGTCACACTGCCAACACCCGAGGGCATTGTGGTATACCCTTTACCGTACAGTTCCATGTTCATACCGCCGAATACCGTCATGTGGCCGGTATCGAACTCCGTCATCCCCATCAGCTTGAGGAACTTGCCATAGAACTCGATCTCGTCACCCAGGGCGATGGCACTGAATGCGGGTGATCGAAGTATCTTGCCGCTTGAAGGGTTGGCCCTCGTTGCCAGACGGTACAGGCCAAATGGCATATCCCACGAACCGATAAAGTTGATCTTGAAACCCTCGTAATTATAGAGGGTCACCAGTCCCCGGTCATATTTCAGATTCAGCGGGTATCGTACTTCAAGTGAAGGATCAACCACCGTCTTGCCGTCATCCAGTTTGCCGCCGATTACCCATACCAGCATGGTGTCACCGCTGCCTTCCACAACCCCTGCAAGGTAATGCAGCGAGTCAAACCCGATCTGGTTCCACGACGGCAGCATGGTGGGATTAGGTGCGGCAAGACGGCTGAACTCGAATACCGTTGAAGCATCTCCCGGTTTTGACGGAATCCTGTACGGTACTGCTGCACCTCGTCTTGCGGGTACGTTGAAAGTATACTCCTTGTCATAGGTACCCCCGGTATCACCACCGAAGAACTTCAGGCCGAACCTGCGCATGTTCTCGATGAACTCCCCCTTCAACTGTACTGTGATCTTCCCTCCTTCAGGTCCCGTCCAGGTTTCCTGCGGGGTGATCATCACGAACTGCTTGTTGGCAGACACGTCCACCCTGAAATCGGGGTCACCGCTTACGGTAACATTGAGACTGTCACGGTCAATGGCGGACTTTATAGTGTCCCCCTCCCTGCGAACAAACAGGGTAAACGTGAGGGGCTGGTTGGCGTCAATGATTTCCGGCGTGTCAACCGGCAATCCGCCAAAACGCTCCGTGTATACCATGAATATCCCTTCAGGGGGAAGCTTCTCGCCCGGCCCCTGTGTACACCTGGGGTCACGCTTGCCGGCAGCCGTAAGGGGGTAGTCGTATGGGATGAAGAATATGCCGCCGTTCTCACCGGCGATATAAACGCCCTTTCTGCCCAGCGCCGGAGAGCTGTTCAGGTCGTTCCTGTCCTCGTCAATGCAGAGGTATGCCCACCTGAGGGTCCCGTCCGGGTTGATGCAGAAAAGTCTTCCCTCACCGGAGCCCACGTAAATGCGGTCCTTTGCGTCGATGGCGGGTGAAGACCTGATGGGCTCAAGTGTGTCATAGGCCCACTTCACTTCACCGGTTGCCGGGTTAAGGGCGTACACCGTCCCGTCTGCTGATGGCTGTATGATGGTTCCGTCTGACAACTGGCCTGGACTTGAGTAAATATGACCGCGCACTCCGCGTTTCCACAGTTCCTTGCCGCTGTCCTGCGCGTAGGCACGTACGTAGCCATCGTATCCGCCTATGATGACCGCACCGTTTTCGACTTTTGATGTGAGAAGTGATGAGGCTGCGTTGGAACCCAGGCCGCCGTTGGTCCACTCCTGGTCGCCGTTTTCGGTATTATAGCAATAGACGTTGGTGAGTGCCATGTACTGGGTACCAAAGAATATCCTGTTGGTATCCACATTCAAGGCGGGAAGCGACCAGATCATCTCGTTGGCGATGTACTGGGTCTTCCGTTCACCCTTTTCCCTGTCTATCTCGTACACGAGGTAATTGTCGTTGGGGGCGATGAGTGTGCCGTCCTCAAGCATGCCGATATTTCCCTCGAACCAGTTTACGTTGTAGGTTTTCAGGTCAAATTGTTCCTGCACCTGGTCAACGCTGTGTGCGGCGCATTTCCAGAGAAGCTTTCCGCTTGTCCTGTCCAGGCCGTACACGAAACCGTCACCGGAACCGAAATACACGTGTCCCCGGTCATCAAGCAGGGCGGATGAGTCAATGATCTCTCCCGTTTTGAACTTCCACTTCACCCTGCCGTTCTCGGCTATAGAATAGAAGACGTGATCTGCCGACCCGATATACACCGTGCCGCTGGCGTCAACAACTGGTGAGCTGAATATGCCCTTCCCCGTCTCAAATGTCCATGGTCGCAGTGATGCGTTCACAGTCGGTTCAACGGGACTGCGCCCGTTCTGCAGGGCGTTTGCCCTGAACTTGGGCCACGGGCTTTCAGGATCAAGGGGAATATCATACTGGTATTTCCCATCCTTCACCTGCGTGGTTTCTGCAGCCGTGTACACGTATGTACCAAAGGGGACGGTGGCAATAACGTACCAGGCAATACCAATAACTATCAGCGCGTACAGCACGTGCCGTTTTTTAAACGTATAATTCTCTAAAAAGCCCATCTATATACCCTCCATAAATTTTATTATTCTGAAAAATCTTCTTGTCACATACGGCAACTTCGATATAAATAACTAAATGGGTATTTACTTATTTTGTCAAATTAATATTTGAAAAAAAATACCTTATTACAGAGTTAAGTGAAAAGCGAGTAGTGAACTGATCACACTTCACCTTTCACTTTTCACTTAATTTCATTCATCTGCGGTTAAAAATTTGAGTGTTATATTTTAGTGAGTAATATGAAAAAACAACGGGCACGCTCAGACAGTGAGAAACAATACAGGAAGGAAAAGCTGCAGGAATCAGCGAAGAAGCTTTTCTCGCACCACGGGTACAGGGGCACCACCATCGGCATGATCACCGATGACGCCGGCCTGAGTCCCGCTTCCTTCTACCTGTACTTTGGCAGCAAGCTTGAGATGTATCGTACTCTCAACAACATGGGCATCGATATTCTCCAGACCATGATCACCGATTCATTGAAAGCGGCACCTGCAGGCAGCGGTGCAAAGATCAGGGCCATTGCCAGCGCCTATTTCAGGTTCTTCATACAAGAGCGTGAATACTACGATATCACTGCCATTTTACACCTGGGCCACCGGGAGTTCTTCGCCGATCTCTCCATGGTGCCGGAACTGGAAGAACGAACGAAAACCCTGCTGTCGGTAATGGCGACAATTATCAGTGAAGGCATAAAAACCGGCGAATTCACACAGGTGGACCCATGGAAGACCGCGGTCACCCTCTGGGGAATGATTGACGGGGTGCTTATCCTGGAGGTGAAACACAGTACCGGCTTCACCGGTGTAAAGATCGATAAACTTGTGGATCAGATGATAGAGCTTATGTTGCGGGGCATCATTGAGAAGTGAGGAGTGAAGAGTGACCTGCTCACCCCTCACTTCTCACTCTTCACTGAATAATATACACTGCCGATATTGTAATACCGTAAAACTGGTCCCAGGCATCAATGTCAGCAACTTCACCAGATTCGGTCTTGAATTTAATAGCCTGGTAGCGAAAACCTCCCTGTAGCAGGAACTGCTCGGAAGCAAGAAAAGACAGGTTAGCCTCAGCAGTATAACCCAGCGAATTCTCAACATCAACATCTCCGGATTCATCCCATATGTAATTTTTATATTCTACATCGGTCATTGCATACAATACGCCAAGCTGAAGACCGAATATCATTTTATCTGTAAATGGATACACATACCCAATTCCAATCGTAGGTATCTGCATAGTTATGTCCACCTTGTAGATGTCACCTTTATAAGTAATAGGAGCATTTTTAATCTCACCAGAAAACTTGTTCTCAAGTGTAAGGTGTTTATAACCCGCAAATACTTTAAAGTTATTGGCAATTGACCTGGTGACGGCAAGATCAATTTCGCTCCTGTTCAGTTCAAGTTCATATTCGCCATCATATTCTGTACCATCAGCAACTACTGTACCATCTGTTTCCTGTGAAAATGAATTCAAGAGCATAATTGCGCCACTGAAGGACCATAAGCCATCATTGCTTTGATATCCAAGCAAAGGTCCTGCAATAAAGCCAAAACCTTTTTCCGGACTGGAATCAACTTCCGCATTTCCAACACCATAATTTGTCTCAAGATCATCCTCGATATCTTGACCCGCAAGGTCAATCAACTCCTGGTCAATGGCCGAGTCCCATACCGCGAACCATGACT
>CAZVRB010000171.1:0-4112 GCA_964629365.1 uncultured Leptospiraceae bacterium | reverse complement strand
AACAACCCTGCTGGTCTTTGCCGTTTCCTGTTCTTCTTACTATGGATCCTGAATCCAGGGAATTATAATCGTCTACATTATTCAGCAGGTTGTAAAACTGTATATGTTTCTGGTCCATTACTCCTTCTCTTTCAGCTCAACCAGAAAATCCATCTCCGAGGCGATGGCGTCCATTGCCTCGTGTACTTCTTTTATCTTTGATTCAACGAACTGAATATCTGATTCAACCTCTTTTTTACGCATTTTTAGTTTCTTTTTCTCGTAGTCTTCTTTCTTCTCATTGAGTATTGCAATTGTTTCAATGAAATCATTCAGGTAGCCGTTCAAACGGTCACATGCTTCCCGGGTCTGTTCGTAGATACGCTGTGTATCTGGATTATCGCTTTCTACAGGTTTCAGTTGAATATGCTTTTTGTTTTTCATCATGCTCTCCATAATATCCTGTTTTCATCTCAATGTTTTTTAATCGCAGATGAACGCAATTCAGTGAAAAGTGAGTAGTGAAGAATTATCAGTTAACTGCTCACTTCTCACGACTCACTATTCACTAATCATCTGCGTTTATTAAGCGCAACGGGCGGTTTCAAATATTTAAGGCTGTATGATATTACTAGTATTTTTAAATATTAGCATACTTCCCATATAATGCAGCAAAAATATCTTGCATATTGATTTTTAATACTATATGAAATCAAATCATGAAAACAACCGTTTTTCACAAATCATACCCTGTATGGATTAAGATCATACTGGCAGTGTACATGATAGCGTTTGCATCTGCAACCTGGAATCATGTTGCCGATATCATTGTGGGGGGACTGTTTCCCTATCATGAATTCTGGAATGTCCCATGCTGGATGAACGTATACTGGACGTCACTGACCATCCTTGATCCTATGGCCATCATGATGTTGCTGTTCTACCTGCGGCCGGGGTTGCTCATGTACTTTATCATCATGTTCTCAGACGTGGCGATCAACGTGTACGCTAATTACACTTTCTGGAACATTCCCATCCTGGAAAACTTCTTCCTGCTAAACCAGGTATTCTTTCTGTTGTTCCTGTGCGCGACTGCACCATTTATTCTGAAGCACCGGGTTTCTGTAGATGCAGATCTGCAAAACGAATGAGTTGTTCACGGTCATACCGAATCATGTTTAACAGAATATTACGTGATGTAACAATTTCTACACCCACCGTATACAGGAAAAGCTCAAACAGCATACAGTAAAAACTGATTGCTTTTTTACTTTTTTGCATGGATAATAAGAAACCCTGCATACAATATTAACTCAATTATTTACGAAATAATACATTTCACAATATAACTGCGAGGTCATGTATGAAAAAGTCACTTTTAATAATCGGTATCATAATACCAGTACTGGTTTTATTGCTGGTAATAGATGCATTCACCTTCGGTAAATCGTTTTCCTACCTGAAACATGTATTCTTTGGCCCTGCTGTAGACCCGCAATGGGAGCAGCATGATCCAGCGCCATATATCAAGCGGTTTCCGGCAGGTATGAGTGCCGAAAATAAGGCCCGAATTATACTCAAAGAGATGACACTTGAAGAAAAGATCCGCTATATAAGCGGATACGAGGACTTCGGCACTTTGCCAATTGAACGGCTCAACCTTCCTCCCGTGTGGTTCGCTGACGCCACATCCGGGGTACGTCGTGGTCTATCAACGGCATTTCCTGTCAACGTTGCCATGACCGCCACGTGGAACCGGGAGCTCATCAAAAACGCGGGAACCGCCATCGCCGAGGAATGCCGGTCAAAAGGTGTATCAGTTTTGCTTGGTCCGGGTATGAACATATACCGTGTCCCCACCTGCGGCCGTAACTTCGAGTACATGGGAGAAGACCCCTTCCTGGCAGGCAGCATGGGAAGCGCCTACATTCACGGTGTGCAGAGCCGCAATGTTATCGCCTGTGCCAAACACTATACCGCCAACAACTCCGACTACGATCGGCACCGAATGAGTTCTGACATGGATGAACGTACTCTGCGCGAGATATACCTGCCTCAATTCCGCATGTCCGTGAAAGAGGGGAACGTCAAATCCATAATGACAGCATACAACCCGGTAAACGACATACATGCCAGCCAGCACGAACATCTAATATATGATATCCTCTTCGGCGAATGGAACTTCGACGGTTTTGTCATGTCCGACTGGTTATCGGTGTACAGTGTAAAACCGGTTGTAAAGCACGGCGTGGATATCGAGATGCCGTCCGGTAAGTACCTGAACAAAGAAAACATATTACCTCTCATTGAAAAGGGTGAAATCAGCGAAGCAGATATAGACCGCAAGGTACTACACCTTCTCACCACCTTCTTCGAGATGGGGATACTGGAACGCCCCGTTGTCAGTGACAGGTACGGGGTAAACACTGATGAACACCGTAAGGCTGCCCTTGACATTGCCCGTGAAGGGATTGTGCTGCTGAAAAACGAGAATTCTCTATTGCCTCTCGTTTCATCAAAGGTGAAGAAGATCGCTGTCCTGGGGCCCATGGCTAAAGACACGGAAACCTCCGGAGGGGGCTCCAGCGAAGTATTCCCGTTCAGTAAAACCGATATACTCACCGGTCTGAAAGAACTTGCACCGGAAGGTGTTGAAGTTGAATACGCCGGTTCCATCGGTTCATTTATAACCGGCAGAAGCACGGTGAAAAACGCCGATGCGGTTATCGTGTGCGCTGGGTTCAACAGGGACCAGGAAAGCGAAACCTTTGACAAGTCATGGGACCTGCCCGGCTGCCAGGAAGGCCTCATTGAGAATGCCGCAGACCTGAACCCCAATACCATCGTTATACTCACCACCGGTTCAGGTGTGGAAGGCAAATGGATAGACTCGGTACCCGGTCTCGTTCACAGCTTCTTCCTGGGACAGTCAACCGGACTGGCCGTCGCAGATGTGCTCTATGGTAATGTGAATCCCAGCGGCAAGCTCCCCTTCACCATGGCGAAAAAATGGGATGACATACTTGCAACGAAGTACTACGTGGACATCCCCTGGCTGAAAAGCCCCTTCCGTATTTTCGGCAACGAGGAAGACCCCGAAGATCCTGACGATCATCCAATCTTTCACATGGAATACGGCGAAAAGCTGATGGTTGGCTACCGTCATTTCGATACCAATAACGTTGAGCCCCGGTTCCCCTTCGGGTTTGGTCTTTCTTATACAACCTTTGAAATGCCCACCCTGTCTCTATCTTCTTCAACTATGCGGGGTAACGGCACAATTACCGCAAGGGTCACCGTCCGTAACACGGGAAAAACTGCAGGGTCAGAGGTTGTGCAACTATACGTGCAGGACGTGAAATCTTCGCATCCGCGCCCGTTGAAAGAACTGAAAGGATTCACCAAGGTGCACCTGAAGCCCGGACAAGCGAAGACTGTCAGCATCACCATCGACAGGATGGCATTGAGCTATTTCAATCCTGAAACGAAGAAGTGGACTGCCGAACCCGGTGAGTTCGTTATCATGGTGGGGAACAGTTCACGGAACATACTGCAGAAAAAGAGCATCCGCTTGCTGTAGTATGGTATATAGTGAATAGTGGATGGTTGATAGGTTTTCTCTATTCACCATCCACTATTCACCAAAAACCATTACGCTACCCTGTGAAGTACAACCACACGATCACCACGGCTGCGATCAGTACTATTGTGAGAAAAATGTTCGTTCTGCGCATTGCATCTTTTTCTCGTACTTCACTCACATCCACCGTCTGAAAGGTAAGTCCCTTAATCTGTTCTACCGGAAGGTGGCTGGTAACAAGGCTTACAACTATCAGCACCAGGCTGCAGAATACGAATAACATGAATGCGAAATGTAGAAAATTAACTGTGGCGTATGTGTACAGGAACCCGTCCCCCAGCGAAGACTTGTACAATTCTGCCACCAGCCTGCCCATGCCAAGCACGAAACCTGCAATCAGGGAGGCTATGGCCCCCTTCGCGTTAACCCGTTTCCATGCAACGCCGATGAGAAATACTGCAGCGATTGGGGGTGCGATGTATGCCTGCACGCTTTGCAGGTACTTGTAGAGCTGGCCTGAAATGAGTTCCATGAGTGGAATCCATGCAAGCCC
>CAZVRB010000170.1:0-4195 GCA_964629365.1 uncultured Leptospiraceae bacterium | reverse complement strand
ACCTCTTTCTTGTAATGACGGGAGCTGATGCGGGGTTCTGTCTCGTTTTCGGGATATCGTCCCCGTATATTCTTGTAGAAATGCCTGATCTTCTCCATGTCGGCATCGATATCACCTGTTGGATAAAACAGCGGGCCAAAGCCTGCCCTTTTTCGGGCATAATCGATGTAGCCAAGAAGGATGGGAACCCCTGCCTTCAGGGCGATGAAATAGAAACCACTTTTCCAGTACTCTCCGGCTGACCGGCTTCCCTCAGGGGGGATGGTTATGGCAAGTTTGGAATCTTTGTTAAAACTATCAACCGCCTGGGATACGATGTTGTTGGTTCTGCTTCGTTCTACGGGAATTCCACCCAGGTATTTCATGATACCGCCAAATGGGAACTTGAATAAAGATGCCTTTCCCATCCAGTAAGTATCCACACCCGCGGCAAGCACCAGCATGAATCCATAGAAGAAGTCCCAGTTTGAGGTATGAGGTGCGGCGATGATCACGCAATTTTGATTTCGCGGAAAACGTCCTTCCTTCTTCCACCCGTTTATCTTCAACAGGGCAAGTGCTATACCACGAAAGATTGTTCTTATCACTGGAGTCTTGAATATTGTGAAATGCATAACTATATACCTGCTTTTTTGTTGTATTACATATACAGACAGGAAAACCAGCAGGCGGTTGCTATTTTTCCGGGATTTACAGGATAAAAAAACCGCCCTTACCGGGCGGCGCTTACTTGTTTCTTATTACAATATGTTTACTGGCACTTGTACGCGATACCTTTCCCCTTGAACGTAGCATCAGATGCTTCTACGGATTCAACCACGAGGAAATTACCCCCGAGGTTGGCAGTCTTGTTGCGAAGCTGTTTCATGAGTTCGTTTTCAGACATATTCAGCTGGATAAAGCCGGAAGACACTATACCAACTTCTACGCAATTTGCAGGTGCTTCCTGGTTTTTAACATACTTCACCTTCTCCCCTTCTTCGGTCAGCTGTGTGAGCAACCCAAAAGAAGCAACGGTGAAGAGAAGCATAAAGAGTATCAGAAAAAACGGTACATTTTTCATATCAATCTCCTTCTATCTGGTATATCATAAATAATTCTCCAAGATTACCCGGCATGTCAACTTTTTTTATTGCCTGACCGATGTAAGCAGCTGTATTGTTGTTAATCGCAGGTAATTCAATGAACAAACTATCGGAAACAATAATGGAGAGCAGTCGCCTGAGATTGCTGCCTGTCAACTTGACCTTCAGACATGAAATTTTCATGGCCTTTACCAGTGAGGTAACAAGGTATATGTTTCCCAAACCACCGGGTGACATTTCAGAAACAGATGAATTTATTCGCACATCAATTGAAAAAATGCGAAACGGAGAAGAGATAGTATTTGCCATTACCCTGAAACAAAATGACGAGTTCATCGGATGTGCCGGTATTCACAGCCTCAACTCAAACACCCCCATACTGGGCATATGGACAAAAATAGCCGTACATGGCAACGGGTATGGCAGGGAAACCATTCATACCCTCTACAATTGGTTGTGCGAAAACAAAGAATTTGACTACGTGATATACCCGGTTGACAGAAGAAACAAGCCCAGCCGTAAAATACCAGAATCTCTCGGGGGAGTAGTTGGTAACAATTATACTCAAAAAAACATGGATAACCGGGAACTTGAAATACTTGAATACAGGATGTACAGGTGAAACCTTTATCTATTTATTACTATCCTGTCCTATTTCTGCCATCATCTTAATGTTCGTCAACACTTTTCGTGCCAACAGCACATGTACCGGTTTCACGAAGAACCACCAGGCACGTTCAATAGTTGACGGGTTTTCGGCCACCAGTTCGAAGTTCAGGATGGTTTTCCCGTCCACCTCCTCAAGTGTGTAACCGGTTTTACAATTAAAGAAAAAAGACCGCAGGGTAAACATGTATGTTCGCGGCTTCGCACATTCTGTGAGGGTGAAAGGCCCCATGCTATCGCCGATGTGAAGCACCAGGTGTTCATGCGGCAATCCCCGCACCGCACCCTCAAGGGCAGTACGAAAACCGCCAACCAGGAGTAAACGGACAAAGAGGAAAGGCCTTGATTCAAGGATGGGATACACCGGGAATTTCTTCGGCATGCTGTATATTATTTCAAATACCTCTGCGGGTGCTGCCAGTATTTCCAACTGCGTATTATGATATATTTTCTTCATCCCCTTCCCGGGTTTCTTCTTCATCAGGCTTCCGGGTTTCTTCTTCATCCCACCTCTGGGCTTCTTCGCTGGCCTTTATTTTAAAGGTTTCAACATTTTCAGCCAGGGTCTCAGCACTCAGGTTAATGATCCTGGCGTAACTCTGTACCATGTCTGAGCTTTCAAGGGTTTTTTGTGAAATACCGGTGATGGTATTTATGGATTTGGTAAGCTCATCCACGGTATTCTTCTGCTCTTTCGAATAAACATATACGCTATTGGCAATTTCATTCAGTTTCTCGATTTTACCCCTGATATCGCTGTTCATGGTGTCAAGCTTGCCGGTAAAATCTATGGTTCCACCAAGTACGTCTCTTGTCTTTATGATTTGTTCGCGAATCTCGTTGAAGATCCCCGCCGTGTCGCTTATGAAACTTAATTCACGCTGTATGCGTTCGGTATGCTCTGTAATGGTTGCCCTGATACCATTGGAAAGTTCACCTGTCTGGTCGGCCAGCTTGTTCACCTCGTCGGCAACAACCGAAAACCCCCTGCCCGCTTCTCCCGCCCGGGATGCCTCGATGGCGGCGTTCAGTGCCAGGAGATTGATCTTGTCGGCCACCTCGTTGATCTGGTTTATGGTGCCTTCAAGCTCACTCAGGTACTCTGCCATGTCTTCGATGGCTTTCACCGACTTGGTCATGGTCTTTTCGCCAGTCTCCACAAGTCCCACCGCTCCCTCTATGCTGCTGGTAAGCTCCTGGATTCGACCGGAAAGCTGTTTGCTGCCGGTATTTATATCGGCTATATCCTTTTTAATGTCATCAGACCCGTCCATCTGCGCTTCAACGTCTTTGAGGTTGCTCTCGAATGAAGAGGCCATCTCTTCATAGGCGCTGGCGGTCTGCTCTATAACGGCTGCCAGTTCACGTGCTATATCAGAAAGCCCCGAGGCTGAAGAGTTAAGGTCAACGCTTATATCCTTCACCTCAACCGAACTGGAGGATATGGTTCCCACCATGCTGTGCAGTGAGGATACCATGTTGTTAAAAGTTCGGGTGATATACCCGATCTCATCGTCAATTTTCACGGGAATCTGCACGTCAAGATTTCCCTCGTTCACTTCCCGTACCCCTCTGGAAAGGGACTTCAACGGATTGACCAGTACATTGGCAAACAGCAGCTGAAAACCGAAACGCACGAAAATTACGATTATTGCAAGCATTATCGCAAGGTTGACTACAGTGGGATGAAGATAGTCGCGGTAAACAAGATAGGGAAAACCAACTTCATACAAGGTGCCCGAGCCCGGGTCAATTTTCATAAAACTAACCATGTGATCGTTTCCCGCTGATCGATATAACATTGTGCCGGGGCTGTGTATTGGTGCCAGGTAATGCAGCACTTCTTTTTTCAGTGCCACACCTTCTTTTTGAGTGGTTGCCAGGTAGGTCTGCAGAACCTCTACGAAGGGAGTGAAGTTTTCTTTTTCTTTTTCAAGAAATCCATGCAGCGCATCATAAAAACCTTCATCTGGCATCTGGTGAATCTTATTAGTCCAGTACATCACCTTGTTATTGATTTCACCTGTATAGTCAAGAATCCTGTCAGTAGGATCTTCCGTTTCAGCTGGAAGTGTTTTCGCGAACTGCAGTATTGTGTTCTTATATCCCGCGAAATAAAATGGCGCGTTATCAAGCACCCGGTTTAGTTCACTTTCAAAGTTAGCAGGCCCGATTGTGCTGATTCGATGCCACATGATAGTGTTGTCAAATTCATAACGCAGGCTGCCAAGGTCAAGTGAACCTGCCCCGAACTGCCGGTTAAAGCTTCTGTTTTCAGGATCATAGGATACCAGGTAACGGGCATCATATTCCGGGTTGCCGCTTCGCACCACCGAATAGGTTGATCTCTGGTATATCTCGTTGAAAGCGGCATCCTTGTCCCCGAGAAATACAAATCCAGCAAACTGGAGAAATATGAGCACCATAACCAGGCTTATACCGAT
>CAZVRB010000169.1:1317-4268 GCA_964629365.1 uncultured Leptospiraceae bacterium | reverse complement strand
ACCGCATTTTCCTCTTGCATGAAAAACCTTCATTCCGTATCATAATACTGCCGACCATAAAGAGAGAACCATTATAATGAACAGAACGGGTACAATGTCATGACTGAACAATCACGGGATATATATAACGCGGAATACCTCGAGCGGCAGCTGCATAACCTGTCCAAGCTGGTAGAGATCAACCGCATCATTAACTCCACGCTGGATATCGGGAAGCTGCTTACCATAATCATGGAAATAATAAAGGACATCATGGATACGGAGGCCAGCACACTGCTGCTTTACGAAGAGGAAACCGACGACCTGGTGTTCAAGGTTGCACTGAGTGATGTGGGTGACGAGTTGCAGGAGAAATACCGGGTAAAGGTGGGACAGGGGATCGCCGGCTGGGTGGCGCAACAGCGCAGAAGCACCTACGTGAACGATGTCTACAAGGATGACAGGTTCGCCCCGGATTTTGATCAGAAGACGGGTTTTACCACCAGGGCCATACTGTGTGCCCCCTTGCTGTTCAAGGGGAAACTGCTTGGGGTGATACAGGCCATTAACCCCATGAACCGCCCCAAATTTACCGACGAGGACATGAACCTTTTCAGATCGTTTGCCGACCAGGCGGTGCTGGCGGTGCAGAACGCCATCTTCTTTCAGAACGCACTGGAAGAGGTTCGCATCAAGCATGAGCTTTCTGCAGCACATTCCATACAGGAGTCGCTGCATCCGGCGGTTGACCGGGGGTATGGCAACGTGTTACTGGCCACCCGCTCGCTGCCAGCCCGCGAGGTGGGGGGTGAGTTCTACGAGATCATCAATTTCGATGACAACTCACTTGGGATCGCGCTGGGGGATATCCGGGCAAAGGGAATACCGGGTGCCCTGTATGCCTCCCTGGTAAACGGGGCATTGAAAGCGCTTACCGGCGAAAGAGGGCCGGTTATCGGACCGGTGGTGAACCGGCTCAACGACCTCGTCCGCCAGTATGCCCCTATTAGTGACGCGGTTTCATTTTTTTATGGCATCGTAAATCCCGACGCGAAATACCTGACCTTTATGAACACCGGCGTTGCATATCCCATACTGGTTCGCAACAGGCGGGCACGCTACCTGAAGTTTTCCAGCAAGCCCCTTGGGGGCCCGAAGGTTGAGGCGAAGAAGGTGCAGGTGAAGTTTCAGCAGGGTGACATGTTCGTTATCATCACCGACGGCATCGTCCACCTCAAAAACCGCAACGCACAGCTCATGGGACTGAAGCGGATAATGGACTGCTGTGAAGACCATTACGATACTCCAGCCGACCTAATCGATGCCCTGCTCGACCTGGCAAAAGATTTCACCGAGGGACTGGAACAGCGGGAGGACATCTCCATCATCGCTTTACAGATAAAATGATAAAAAAAACCACAGAGACCCGGAGAAACAGAGAAAAATTTTTCGATTATTGATGTTCACAGGTCTCTTGGGCCGGGTCTGTTAGAATCAGTGTATGAATCTTGCTTGATGAAAGAATTTGATTTACGGAATATTCGATATGAGTATCAGAAAAACATCAATATAAAATACAAGGAATATGTGCTTGAAAAATCTTTCAGGATAGATTTTATTGTTGAAAATGATGTTATCGTGGAATTAAAATCAGTAGATACTTTGCAACCAGTTCATACAGCACAATTGATAACTTATTTAAAATTGACAGAAAAAAAGCTTGGACTACTGATTAATTTCAATGTACCCTTGCTAAAACAGGGCTTTAAACGAATTATACTGTAAATTATTTTTCTCTGTATCTCTGGGCCTCTGTGGTTAAAAAACAGGTAAAATACAATGAGTGATTTTGTTTCAGTTATATTATGCCGCAATTGCGGGTCACGGTACGTTGAAGTGAGCCAGTGGTCGGACGAGGGGAAGGCCATTTTTCATTGCCGCACCTGTGGTAAAAACGAAGAAGTTGAACATTTTACCCTTGGGCGCTGCAAGGTGACCCACACCGAGCTGCAGAATGTCCGGGATACGCGGGCCAAAAAAGGGAAATACGAGAAATAGGCTACCTGACGATCCTGCCCCAGACGACCTGTAAAAAGAACAACAACAGCCTGATCATTCGTCCTATGCGCCATGGCCTGGTGATGATGCGGTAGAACCACTCCAGCCCGTGCTGCATAAAGAAGGGCGGTGCCTTCATTATCTCACCCGAGATAACATCAATGCTGCCGCCAACGTTAACGAAGACGGTATTCTTGAACTCATTGTGGATTTTATATATCCACTTGTCTTCCTTCGGGAAACCCATTCCAACCAGGATGATGTTGGCTTCTGATTTACGCATGGCTTCTATTACCGATTTTTCACGGCTCTCATCGAAGTAACCGCCGTGACGTCCAACGATTCTCACCTTGGGAAATGACTTGCGGATGTTGATATAGGCACGCTCCACGATTTCGGCCTTGCTGCCAACCATGAAAACGGTATACTCTTTTATCTCAGCGATACGGATAAGATCCATGATGAAACTCATCAGGTGAATTCGTTCTTTAAGGGGTGATCCCAGCATTTTCGAGGCCCATGCCAGCCCGGCTCCCGTGGCAATATGCATGTCAGCCTTGCTGGCGATAAGGTTCAGGTCGCTGTTGGTCTTGTAGCGGTGCAGCTTGTAGGGGTTCATGGGGATCACGTGATGCACTCCCCCTTCCTCGATCATTTTGAGCACCTTCACCACGGCCTGTGTCCTGGTAAGGTTGTCCACACCAATGCCCAGGATGTTGGACATGGTGGCGTCTTTAAGGGACGTCTGGTTGTATTCCAGGATAAGGTCCCGGTCTTCTTTCCAGGAATCGTAATATACCGAATCAGTGTTCATTGATACCTCCGCTGAATGGTGAATTTTATTTGCTTTTACGTGGTAGATGTCAACCACAAATTATGAATTTGATGGTATTTCGAAATCTTGTTGCGTACCA
>CAZVRB010000169.1:0-1217 GCA_964629365.1 uncultured Leptospiraceae bacterium | reverse complement strand
TAATAGAAGAGAGCTGAATAATGAAAAAAATAGGCCTGTTTGCAGTATTGATTGCGGTTGGACTTATAGTGCCGGGCGTTATGACAGTGGCGGATGAAAAAACCGGCGTGGAGAATATCGATTATCGGGGGGAGATGCGAAAGTTCGTGGAGCTGATTTCCGCCCGGTCCAAATCACGGGTTGCCGGGTTTTACGTGATCGGGCAGAACGCCCTGCCGCTGGTTACCATAAACGGAAAACATGATGGCAGGCTGGCAACAGGGTACGTGAAGGCCATCGATGGTGTGGGCATTGAAGAACTGTTTTACGGACATGAACGGGCGGGTGTGCGGTCATCGGAGAAAATCACACGGTACATGCTTCCCTACCTGGAGCGATTCCGTAAGACTGGAAAAACCGTGATGGTGGTGGATTACGTGGCCAGTCTAACCCAGGCTGAAGACTCTCACCGGTTGTCCAGTGAAAAAGGCTTCATCTCTTTTCAGGGGCAGCCACAACTGTCTACTATCCCCCCATGGAAATTTGATATCAGCATGGGTTCAGTTACTTCTCTTGATGATGCAGAAAATTTTTTGTACCTGCTTAATCCTTCGGGTTTCAGGAACAGGGAGTCATACCTCAACGCATTACGTGAAACTAATCATGATATACTGTTGGTAGATGCCTTTTTCTGGGGATCTCCACTTACTTCTTCTGAGGTCTCCGCTCTTAAAAAGAAACGGTCGGGGGAAAGAAGGCTGGTGCTTTCTTACATGTCGATCGGTGAGGCAGAAGATTACCGGTATTACTGGAAGGACAGTTGGAAAAAAACACCTCCCCCATTCCTTGAAAGAGAGAACCTGCGGTGGAGAGGAAATTACAAGGTGCGCTACTGGATGGACCAGTGGCAACGGGTCATCTGCGGATCAGAAGATGGCAGTGGATTTGAGTCCAGTTACCTGGGACGCGTCATGAATGCGGGATTTGACGGTGTGTACCTGGATATACTTGACGCGGCATTTTATTTTGAGCAAAAGAATCCCCGTTGAGCCTGTGTGTTAACATTTACACAAAATTTGCATATGAATGATTAACCATAAGCACACATAAATGAAAAAATGTAAATAATATGTTTACATCATCTCCAACCTGAGATATATTAAAATTGGCAGCGATCAGGACAAAAACCGGTCATTGCGGAAAAATACAAGATCAGGTCAGGTGGTGCATATGGAAAA
>CAZVRB010000168.1:0-4354 GCA_964629365.1 uncultured Leptospiraceae bacterium | reverse complement strand
CAAGATAGGTACCATCACCTACGAGGTGCTCACCACCATCAGCTTCAGGGTTCCGAGGATATATGTGGACATTCATTAAAAATATGGTTATGCTTGTTATACCGGCTATAGTGTACAGTAGAATATGAAAACAAGAAAACTGACATCCGTAGTACTTACCATCCTGTTCATCACACTATCAATGGTGAACCTGGCAGGTGTACATATTCATCATCAGCATCATGATGGAAATGTTCACCTGGCATTGCATAGTTATCACCAGGATACGAACAAAACACATGACTGCCAGTCAGACTGCAACGGTGAATCACCACTTGAGCACATCCTTGAACACAAGGTGCTGGTAAAACAGGATTACCGGCATGATAGTACTACATCCGCGATGGTGCTTCCACAGCCTGTTATTCTCTCGTCTGCATTCTTTACATGCTGCAGGATACATGTTTATTGTAATACACCACATGCTGAATATTACCAACCCGTACTATCCGACAGGGCACCTCCGGCATAATATAACTTCATACTACTACCAGGCTGAAACACCCGCTTCACCAATCAATGGTAAAGGAGTTATATTATGCACAGATTTTTGCATTCAATATGTATATCATTTTTGATCGTAACTGCAACAGCGGCCCATGCCGACGAAACAGTAAAGATCACCACAACAGGAGAACTGGTACAGGCCGTCATATCCAGCCACCCGGATATAAAGGCCATGACTGCCAGGACAGACATCTACGCGGCCAGGGAAAAAACAGCCTCACAGGTTCCCAACCTTGAATTCGATTCCCGGCTGCTTGGAAACTCGTCCGAAGGATATACTTCCAGTGAGTATTCGCTTCTGCACACCTTCGAACTGGGCAGCAAACGGAAAGCCAGGAAAAACTACACCAGCGATATTACCACTACCTTCCAGTTGTCGCTGGCACTGAAAAAACAGGAGGTTGCCAGGCAGATTATACTCGACCTGTACCGGATGCGCCAGGTAACCATGGAAATATCCACGCTGAAAGAGAACGCTGAAACATACCGCTCACTTGTATCACGGTATTCCCGGCTGCCAAGGCTGAATCCTGAACTGCAGGTCAGCCGCGACATTTACAGCCAGGCCCGTGATGACGCCATGCTTCGGGTAAAACAACTAAGGGGAGAGCTTCTCGGCCTTGAGAAGGACATCACTACAGCCGCAGGTACCCACAACATTGATTTTGCCGCATTGTATCCCAACCCGGTTGAAAGATGGCCCCAGCTTTCACGCAAATCCAGCCTGGAAAGCCCACTACTGCATCTTGCAGGCAGCAAGGTTACCATCCAGATGGGTAGAAAGAAACTTGCCGATTCCAATGCCTGGCCCAACCTGCGAATTGGTCCTTCCATTGAACACGCAACTGCCGAAGGTAATACTGAATTAAATTATGGTCTTTCCCTGTCAGTTACCCTCCCCCTGTATCATCAAAGGCAGGGCCAGAGAGAAGAGGCCGCTGCTGCCATCAACCTGGCCCGTGTGAACAAGGATTCTCTTGAGGGTACATTGAAACTGGCAAGAGAAACGGCCCTGGCCCGCTATGAAAATTTCATCGATGGAATAGACAAAAGGCCTTTCCCCTATAAAAATGATGACAGTCACAGACGGCTGCACCGCCTGGTACGAAGAGGGCTTGTCTCACCCGCCCTCACCATTGAAAGCCACCGGCAGGAATACGAGCTGCTTCGTTCTTTTCACCAGAATGAGATGTCAGCACTTCGTAACCTGTGGGCGGTTTATTACATTGACGGCGTCATATTAAAGGAGATACGCGATGATGGCACACGGTAATAGTAAAGGGATATTAATTCTAACTGTAATTGCAGCAGTTTTGCTTATGCTGAACAACTGTAATTCCCATGATCATGGCAGTGGTCATGATCATGCACACGAAGAATCACACCAGGATGCAGAACCAAAAGATTCCCATTCACCTCATAGTGAAAACGGCCACGAAGAACACGCAGAAGATGATCACCATGCCCGCTTTGAAAATGGTAAGGCAATTACGGCAGCAGATGAACACCGGGGCATTCAACTTTCAGCCGAGGCCCGGGAGGCACTGGGTATTACCGTAGTGCCACTTTCACGCTACCGCTTACAGGGAGCCAGGTTTCGCGTTCCTGTCCAATCCTTGATTGAGTTCAGGGACAAGCATGCCATATTTATCCATCAGGATGGATGGTACAGGTTTATCCCGGTATCTCCCACCGGTCACACGTCCAACCGGATTACCGTCGTTCTGAAATCCGGCGACAGCAGTGGAGCACTTGTGGTTAAAGGGGCCCCGCTTTTACGGTTAGCCCATGTAGTCGCATTTGATGCGGCCTCAGTAAAACATACACATTGATAAAACCAGGTAAAGGATACTACCATGTTTCTTGATAACATAATAAATAAATCAGTAAATAATATACTCTATCCACTGGTATTCACCATATTGCTGGTAACAGCCGGTATAACCGCGTTCATGAGTTTACCCATAGACGCCATACCTGATATCACCAATGTCCAGGTCACGGTAAATACCGCGGTAGAAGGACAGACACCTGACGTAATCGAATCAAATATTACCTATCCTATAGAAAATGCCATGAACTCCATACCCGGAATGGAAGAGGTTCGCTCTATAACCAGGTACGGCATTTCTCAGATCACGGTTGTCTTCGAAGAAGGTACCGATATCTACAGGGCACGTCAACTGGTGTCTGAGCAGCTGCAATCCACCGACCTTCCCGAAGGGGTATCCCCCCAACTGGGGCCCATCTCCACTGGACTGGGGGAAATTGTCTATTATACTATCCGGTCAAAAGATCCTGCTGCTGACGGGAAAAAGCGTCTCAACCAGCTGCAGGAACTTCGCAGTATTCACAAGTGGGAAATCATTCCAAGGCTTATGAACATAAAAGGGGTGAACGAGGTAAATACTATAGGGGGATACCCAAAGCAATTTTATATAATCCCCGACCCGGCACGTCTTGCCCATTACGGCATACACTTTGATGATATCCTGAGGGCAGTGGAAGAGAACGGTTATAACTCCGCCGGCGGTTACATTCAGCAGACCGCCGAGCAGCTGCTTGTGCAGGGACGGGGTATTTATACTTCACTTAATGATGTGCGGCAGGTACCGGTAAAAATGATGCAGACCTTCCAGACAATCACCGTTGGTGACGTGGCGAAGGTGGAACGGGGCAGGAAGCTTCGCACGGGTGCCGCGGTACATAACGGTAAGGAGGCCATACTCGGTACCGTGATGATGCTGCAGGGAGAAAACAGCAGAACTGTGGCCAGCAACGTGACCAACAGGATTGAAGAGATAAAAAAGACCCTTCCTGAAAACATGGAGATGAACGTATTGTACAGCAGGTCTGACCTGGTAAACAGTACACTTGACACGGTGAAGAAAAATATCTTCATGGGAGCAAGCCTGGTTATCGTGTTCCTGTTCCTTCTTGTTGGCAATTTCAGGGCCGCGTTTATCACCGCAATCGTGGTACCCCTTTCCCTGCTGGGTACGTTCATACTCATGAAATTTTTCAACATCCCGGGAAGTCTCATGAGCCTGGGCGCCATCGATTTTGGTATCGTGATCGATGGAGCGGTTATTGTGATGGATAGCTGCGTGCGAAGCGTTTCTGACCGTGCCCGTGAGAAAGGACGGGTGCTCACCCGGAGTGAAATACGTGAGACGGTATCCGCCTCAACAGTGAATATACGACGGGCGGCAGGGTTTGGACAGCTTATTATTATCATAGTTTTTATTCCCCTGTTCACGCTTACAGGTATAGAGGGGAAGATGTTCACACCCATGGCAATGGGATTCTGCTTTGCCCTGTCCTCATCCTTTGTGCTGAGTTTTACCGTTGTACCCGCCCTGGCAGGCATGTTTCTTCCCGGTAAGCCCGGATGGCGTGATCCGCTGCTGATGCGGGGATTTCAGAAAATATATACACCGGCCCTTGATCTTTCCCTGAAACACCGGGTAAAGGTTATTTCCGTTGCCCTTATGATAGTGACAGTTTCAGTGTTCATCTTTTCACGAATGGGTGCGGAATTTATCCCAACCCTGTCGGAAGGATCACTGGCGGCTAAGTTCATACGACCCACAAATATTACCCCGGACAGGTCAGTAGAACTACAGAAAATTTCTGACCGGGCAATACTTGAATTCAGTGAAGTTCAGGACGTTTTTTCACGGCTGGGCACTTCGGAGATATCAACTGATCCGGTGGGAGTAAACCATGTTGATTGCATTATCACGGTAAAATCCAGAGAACAGTGGCCCCTGGTAAACGGCAGAAAAAGAACCATGGATGAACTTCG
>CAZVRB010000167.1:0-4380 GCA_964629365.1 uncultured Leptospiraceae bacterium | reverse complement strand
AAAACCACGTGGACATCTACTTCGAGAAGGACAATCCCAACCTGGTATTCTACAAGGAATTCCAGAAGCGCTATGGAAACGAAGAGCTGGCGGCCATAGTCTTTACCCGTGATACCATATTCACAAAAGAGACCCTTACCTTCATTCGCACCCTTTCTGACAGGCTGAAGAGGCTTGACGGGGTTCAGCGGGTGTTCAGCCTGGCCGAATCAGAAGAAGCCGTTGGTGAGGGGAATACTGTTACTTTCCGCCCCATTATACCAGAGGGTGAATTAACACCCGGGAAAGTGACAGAAGCCAGGAAGCGCGCGCTGTCCCACCCCACCATCGTAAATCAGCAGGTATCTGAGAACGGGAAGACCGCGGCCATTTTAATCGAAATTGAATCGCTGAAAAACATAGAGAAATATAACGCCCTTCAGCGTATTCGAAAAACAGCCGGGGATATATCTGATTCACGGTACAACCTCTACTTTGCAGGTGTTCCCTTCGTAGAAGCAGAGATGAATGTACTCTCAAAACGTGATTTCATGACCTTTACGCCGGTGGTGTTTATTCTCATCTTCATTTTTGTTTCACTGCTTCTCAGGAATACAACCCTCTCTATACTCTGCCAGGTGAACCTGCTGGTAGCCCTGGTATGGGCAATTGGTTTTTTTGTTATGACCGGTGAGTCTCTGAACATGGTAACCGTGGTTATGGGCGCGGTTCTGCTGGCCATCGCGGTAGCCGATTCCATACACTTTCTCTCGCAGTTTCGGGACGAGATGGGTAAGCCCGGCATGTCGTTCAAAGACGCCGTTCGCTCTTCAATGGGACATGTGTGGATACCATGTCTATTTACTACCCTTACCACGGCTGTCAGCTTCCTGTCGTTTATCTCGGGTACTGTTCGTCCCACAAAAACACTTGGCATATATACAGCTATCGGTATTTTCTTTGCGCTTGTATTGACCATGACACTTTTGCCTTCCATGGTTTTGCTTTCTGAAAAGAAGGTACAAAGGCTTGCGATTAAAACCAAAGGAGAGAAAAAGACCAACAGGTTTCTTGAATACATTCTCACCGGTGCCGGCAATATCTCCACAAGGCATTACATTCTTGTTCCTATGCTCCTTCTTGTGATAGTATTATTTTCTATCTGGGGACTTCACCATTTACGATTTGAAACAAACACCATGAATTACCTCCCTGAAACGAACAATCTCCGTGAGGATATAGGTGTTATCGAAGACAGGCTTGGTGGGGTGATCCCTTTTGTGTTCATCATAGAAAGCAAGTCTCCCCAACATGACTTTACCCATCCGGAAAGCCTTGAAATGATCGACGAGATACAACAGAACCTGATGCAGGAGGTGAAACAGTTTTCCACTTCATTTTCCATAGCTGATTACATGAAAGAGATCAACAGGGCATTCAACAGCGGCAGTGAAGAATACTTCAGGATACCTCACCGCCAGGTTGACATACGGGATTACCTTGAGATCGGTGACCCGGAGGTGCTGAACCGTATTATATCATTTGATCACATGGAGACCCGTCTTTCATTTCAATCCACGTGGGATTCAAACGAAACCGCAAACCAGTTGAGCAATTATATTCACTCGTATCTGTCAGAAAAACTTGGAGACAACTATACATTCAAGATCACCGGTCTTTCATCATTATACCTGCACATGGAAGCAAACCTTCGTCTGAGCCAGAAAAGAAGCTTTCTCATCGCCTTTGGCATCATTTTCTTCATGATGCTGGGCATTACCCGCAATCTTAAAATGGCCTTGATCTGCATGATCCCCAACCTGTTTCCCATCGTGGTTACCCTTGGCATCATGGGCTGGCAGAATATTCCACTGGACGTGTCTACCATAATGATCGCCAATGTGACCATCGGTATTGCCATCGACGATACAATTCATTTCATTGTCTGGTTCAGAAGAAACATGGAAAAAGGGATGTCCCATGCCGACGCCATCATTCAGACTCTCAAAGACGTTGGCAAACCTGTGATGATCACCACCGTGGTGCTCTTCATGGGCTTCTTCGTGCTGATGATGGGTGCCATCAACCCCACAAGGGCATTCGGCGTGCTCACCGCCCTCTCCATGCTGTTTGCCCTCATGGGCGACCTGTTTATTCTGCCCTCCCTCATCATGATATTCAAACCGTCATTCGGGATTAATAAAAAATAGTTACCACAGAGGCTCAGAGATACAGAGAAAGGATAAGGGATAAGTATTATAACCCTCTGTATCTCTGTGCCCCTGTGGTTGCCAGTATTAGTAAACCTGTTGACAAGGGTGCTTCGGTTGCTGTATACGTCTATTGATATTTACACGTAACAGGGGAGATGTATGAAAAAAGTACTCATCGTTGGGGCTACCGGGTTTGGTGGGCTTGGTTTAATTGAGATTTTGCTGCGCCATGAACAGTTTGAGATTGCACAGATCGTGGCACGTAAGGACGTTGGAAAACGCATGAGTGACGTGTTTCCCCATCTCAGGGGGTTTTGCGACCTGCTTGTTGAGTCACCAGACCACATGAACCTGGATAACATCGACCTGGCATTCTTTTCAACACCCGACAGGGCGGGTATGACCATGATTGAAGAATTTCATTCGCGAAATATACCGGTAATCGACTTCAGCGGTGATTTCAGGTTCAACACGGTGGATGACTATACCATATACGCTGCCAACAAGGGAATGGAGACTAAACACCATTCTCCATCTATCCTCACCGGGGCGGTGTACGGCCTTCCGGAGAAGTATGCTGATAAGATTAAAAACGCGAAAATTGTGGGCAACCCGGGCTGTTACGCCATTTCCATGATACTTGGATTACTTCCCCTTGTAGAGAAGGGACTCATCGCCTCTGAAACTATTATTTGTGACGGAAAAACCGGGGTATCCGGTGCCGGCAAGAACCCGGGTGAGGCAAACTTCTACCCCCAGCGTCATGAAGACGTGAACACTTATCGTGAAGGACATCATCAGCATACCGTTGAGGTTGAAAATATTATACAGCGAGTGGGTAACAACTCGAAGAAAATTTTCTTTATACCCCAGGTGGTTCCCCTCAACAGGGGAATACTTATGAATCTTTACGCCCAACCCACTGAACAGGTGAACACGGAAGACCTGCAGACCCTGTATGAGAAATATTACGGCGACAAGCCTTTTGTATCTGTTACCGCCTCATCACCACATACCGCCCACGTCCGCGGATCAAATATGTGTGTAATCCGACCCATGGTTGATCATCGAAGCGGAATGCTTCTGGTTACATCGGTAATTGACAACCTTCTGAAGGGACAGTCGGGCAACGCCATCCAGTGTGCCAATATCATGATGGGATTTGATGAAACTGATGGATTGAGGTATCCACCCTTCTATCCATAGAATCAGTGTTCTTCTTTACTGTGTACCATGGGCACAAAACGCACATAGGTGACGGTCTTCTTCTCCAGTTGGTCACCCCGCTTTTCAAGTTTAACCAGTTCCTGGTTAAACTCACCAACCGGCACCACCATGATGCCGCCGTCATCCAGCTGCTCAACCAGTGCCTGCGGGATCTCCGGCGGGGCAGCAGTCACGATAATAACATCAAATGGTGCTTCTTCAGGCCATCCCCTGTATCCATCTCCTATTCGAACATGTACATTGTCGTAATCCATGTTTTTCAGCCTGCTTTGTGCCTGCTTACCAAGGTATTCCACTATCTCAATAGTATACACCTCTTTAGCAAGAAGCCCCAGTACAGCCGCCTGGTATCCTGAACCGGTGCCTATTTCAAGCACCTTCTCGTTCCCCTCAAGTTCACAGAGCTCAGTCATCAGGGCCACGATATATGGTTGGGAAATGGTTTGCCCATGCCCGATAGGCAGGGGAAAATCCCCGTATGCCGATGTTACATCCTTTTCAGGAACAAACTTGTGCCGCTCAACCTTACCGATGGCGTCCAGCACCCGCTGGTCTTTAACACCCCTGTCGGCTATCTGTCTTTTTACCATCTGTTCACGCAGTTGTTCCACGGTTTTCCCTCCGGCTGCACCACAGTCGCAACAAAACAAAAAAGCAGCTCCCGTGGTGATAAGTAGTATCATTTTAAACGGTGATGACATCATCGCCAATTCACCTCTATTTCAGTAGTATGTATACCTGGTATTTATTAATAATATACTATTTATTATACGCGTAAACAAGCCTTAAATTCGGGGATTGGTTAAAACGGTGGGTCTCACGGAGACACGGGGTGCACGGGCTGGACAACACTGTCATTCCCGCCTTCGTGGGAATGACAGTGTTGATCGATTGGGAATGACAGATAGATGATGCAAATTCCGTCCGGTTATCTTATGAAATTCACTTGACATTTCGAAAT
>CAZVRB010000166.1:2201-4455 GCA_964629365.1 uncultured Leptospiraceae bacterium | reverse complement strand
AGATAGACAAGCGCTTCGAACAGGTAGACAAGCGTTTCGAGGATGTTAACAGTAAGTTCAATATGATGTTTGCCTTCATGTCCCTTGGTTTCACTATCCTTGCCGTGATGATGACGCTTTTCAGGTTTATGAATTGATGTTGAGTGAAAGGTGAGGTGAATTATGGCACCATTGGCGAAGAAAATGAACGAAAAGTATACCTATGCCGATTATCTCACGTGGGATGATGACACCCGATGGGAGCTTATCGAGGGTGTTCCATATGATATGACACCGGCGCCTAATTCAGATCACCAGGCTGTTTCAGGTGAACTGTTCGGTATAATTTGGCTTTTTCTCAAGCAAAGGCCATGCAGGGTCTTTGCTGCACCCTTTGACGTCAGGTTGATCGAAAAATCTGATGCTGACGATTCGGAAGTAACAACGGTGGTTCAACCTGATATTGTGGTCATATGTGATGAGAAGAAGATAGACAAAGGGGGATGCCTGGGAACCCCGGATATAGTTGTTGAAATACTATCCCCTTCAACAGCCTATAAAGATGAAGGGGAGAAGCTGAAACTCTACCAAAAGCATGGGATAAAAGAGTACTGGATAGTTAACCCTGAAGCACGGTATATCATGATCTACCGTCTGGAAAACAGCAAGTATGGGAAACCCGAATATCTCACCGAGAATGAAACCCTTGAAAGCCGCGTCCTGGAGGGACTTCGCATCGAGTTATCTGAAGTTTGGAGTAAAGTGTGAGCCGGCTTTAAAACCGCGAAAATACCCAATTACATCTTGACAATAGCAAGTATGCTGATTATATTGATATCATAGTGATATCACATTATGATATCAGGAGGCTTTCATGAAGGCAATAACCATAAGGGGGATTGACCCTGAAGTAGATGAAAAACTTAAAAAAACTGCCAGAGAACAGGGGAAGAGCACAAACCAGCTGGTAATTGAAATGATTCGAAAGAACCTTGGTATTGAGAAAGAAAGAAAATATTCCCGTGAATATAATGACCTGGATTCACTTTTCGGAAGATGGAGTGAAGAGGAATACAAAGATATAACAGAAAAGATCGAAAGAGAAAGAAATATTGACAATGAGTTGTGGGAATGATGAAGGTTTTGCTTGATACAAATATATATTCCCTGGCCATGAGGGGAGATATTGAAGTAGTGCACTCATTGAAATCTATTGACACTATAGGATTTTCAGTTATCAGTATAGGTGAACTTTTTTCAGGGTTCAGGGGCGGAAAAAATGAAGCCAGGAACAGGCAGGAGCTGGCGGAATTCCTTGATTCACCCAGGGTGGTGGTGCATTCCGTTGACGTGGAGACAGCGGATTTTTACTCGGCCATATTGGACCAGTTGAAAAAGGCAGGTACACCCATCCCCACCAATGATATCTGGATAGCAGCAATTGGTTTCCAGCATGGCTATAAATTATTTACACGTGACCGGCATTTTGATAATGTCCCTGGATTGGTACAGTTTCATGGGTAATTCATATACAATCTCACCGTTATACTATACATGGAAAAACAATTGACCATACTAATATTCGTCTATACTGTATTTAAAACCGGTTAAAAATGAACACAATGAACATACAGAACGCAAAAAAATTTCTTGTAGAAAAAGAAGAAAAACGCAGGCGGGTAAAGGAAAAGACCTGCAACGCGGTGATTTCGATGCTGAAAAATGAGGCCGGTATTTTTAAGAAATATAACGTACACCGGGCATACCTCTATGGTTCCATTCGTAATGGTGATATACATGCTGACTCAGATGTAGATATAGCCGTAGAGGGGGACATGGACTTTTCTGATATACTGAAAATGCATACTGATCTATCGAAAACCCTGGACAGGACCGTGGATGTCAGGCAGCTTGACGAGTTGCCATTCTCTGCAAAAGTGAAAGAAAAAGGACTTGTAATATATGAAAGAGAAACTGCTTCTCCTCAAAAGTGAGATACTGGATGACAGGCGGAGACTGCTTGCATTCAGGCATTATTTCAGGCATGCATATGATAGTGATATCAGGGAAGACAAATTCAAGATAGTGGCATCAAGTACCCTGGAGTTACGGGAATTACTGTTGGATGATATCAAAAATTTTATTAATTTCGTGGACAATTTAATCACCGCCAGTTGAACCCACATCCCCCAACAACCTCAATAACATAAAACTAACCTGAACTCACCTCAAACTAACCATAACTAACCTCCAATTCACCTCCACCTAACCTCCC
>CAZVRB010000166.1:0-2101 GCA_964629365.1 uncultured Leptospiraceae bacterium | reverse complement strand
AACTCACCTCAAACTAACCATAACTAACCTCCAATTCACCTCCACCTAACCTCCCCGAATAACCTCCATAAACTCTGCCCCGTACTTGTCAAGCTTGCGTCTGCCCACACCGGGGACATCCAAAAACTGCCCGTCGTTTTCCGGCTTTCGCACACACATCTCCCGCAGGGTGCTGTCAGAGAAAACGATATAGGCGGGGACACCCTGGCTGTCGGCGATTTTTTTACGCAATGTACGCAGTTTTTCGAAGAGATCAATGTCGTATACCGACGTATCAACCTCGCGTTTTCTTTTTCTTTCTTTGATGGCGGTAATGAAGAAGGGGTTGTTGCCGGTGAGTACCTCTTTGCCTGTTTCTGTAATAATAAGAACAGGATACATGTCATCTGTCCGCTTAAGGCATCCCTGTGCAAGCAGCTCGTTTGTCACCCGTCGCCAGTATTTCTTCTTCTGGTGGACGCCGGCGCCGTAGGTTTTCAGGTTCTGATGATCACGTTCGCGTATCTTCTCGGTGTCTGAACCGGTTACTATGTCGATGATATGCTGCACGCCGAAACGCTGCCCCGTGCGGGCGATGGCGGACATGACGATACGGGCGTCGGTGGTGGCATCCACGATATCGGTGCTTCCCTCGCAGACATCACATGTGTCACAGTTCTCTCTGGGGTATTCTTCGCCGAAGTAGGCAAGAAGGGTACGCCTGCGGCAGACGTGGGTGGCGGCAAGGTTTACCATCTGTTGCAGTTTGTCTGAGGCCACCTGCCGGTCCTTTTCGTCATCCACCTGGTCTATGAAGTAGCGCATCTTGTTAATGTCACCGTAGCTGAAATACAGCACGCACTCGGCATGGCTGCCGTCACGGCCGGCCCGCCCGGTTTCCTGGTAGTAGCCCTCGATGTTTTTGGGCAGGTCGCCATGCAGTATGTAGCTGATATTAGACTTGTCGATGCCCATGCCGAAGGCGATGGTGGCAACCACAACCTGGGCGTCGTCCCTGATGAACTGCTCCTGGCTTTTGGTGCGCTCTGCAGGCTGCATGCCGGCGTGATAAGGGAGGGCGTTGATGTCATGTGACCGCAGAAAGGCGGCGGTTTCTTCTACGCTTTTGCGGGAGGTGCGGTAGATGATGCCCGACTGTCCCGGGTGATTCTGTATGAATGAAAGCAGCTGCTTTTTTATATTGTCCTTCGGGATTACCCGGTAGAAGAGGTTGGGCCTGTCGAAGGAGGCACGCACCGTGTGGGGTGTCACCAGGTTAAGTTTGCGAAGTATGTCATCCTGTACCCGTCTTGTGGCGGTTGCGGTGAAGGCGGAGACGGGCACGCCGGGAAAATTTGTCACGATGGCAGAGAGGGCAAGGTAGTCGGGCCTGAAGTCGTGTCCCCACTCTGATATGCAGTGTGCCTCGTCGATGGCAAAGTGGGTTACGGGGGCCCGTTCAAGTGTGGAAATAAATCCTTCCATGGCGAAACGTTCGGGTGAGACGTAAAGAAGGTCAAGCTGCCCATCCAGGAGTTTCTCACGTACCTCCATCACTTCGTCAAATGCCATGGAGCTGTTGATGAAGGCGGCATCAAGGCCCATGGACACGGCCCCGTCCACCTGGTCTTTCATCAGTGATATCAGGGGACTGATCACCACGGTGGTGCCCTGCATGATACGGGCGGGCAGCTGGTAGCAGAGTGACTTGCCGCCGCCGGTGGGCATCACCGCGAACACGTGGCGCCCCTCAAGAATGGCCCTTACGATCTGTTCCTGGTTAGGCCTGAATGTATCATAGCCGAATATCTCTTTCAGGGTGGCGTGTACGTCAGCCGTCCCTGTTGTTGTGCTGGATGCCTGCTGCATGGTTAATTTCCTTTAGTTGGTCTTACTTACTTATACGATAAAATCTGCAGGTTCAATAAAAAAAATTGCGAAAAACCGTTAAACTTTGATGTTTTTTTTCACCGCTAAGGCGCGAAGGGAGCAGAGAAGATCTTTGTCGAGTTTGAAGGTAAACTCACAGGCAGACAAGATCTTTGTGGCTTTGAACGCCTTCTTGTAATATGTCATTCCCGTCCCCGCCTGCGTGGGGATAAACTGCGGCGGGAATCCATAT
>CAZVRB010000165.1:0-4463 GCA_964629365.1 uncultured Leptospiraceae bacterium | reverse complement strand
TACCGTGGAAAAAACCGGTACGTTGCCTTTTGGCGGCGTCACACGGGTACAATGTTAACAAGGAGTGTTCTGCCATGCGTGTACAGGATATCATGAAGATAATCGTAATACTTCTCTGCGTTGCGGGCCTGCTGGTAACTGCCGGTTGTGATTACGAGACCGATGAGGTTGAAGAGGAAAAGTATTCTGCCGCCGAACCTGAACGTGAACCAAACCTGGCAGACGTGATGCGGCACGGGCACGCAACCCTGGTGCACGACGGGAAGATGTGGATTCTCGGGGGCAGGGACAGTTACCTCATGAACAACCCGTCCGTGTATTCATTTCTCAACGACGTGTGGTATTCCACTGACGGGGTTCACTGGACATGCGCAGCCACCGGTGCCGACTGGGGACGCCGGACAGCCCACGCGGGGGCGGTCTTTAACGGCAAAATGTGGATTATCGGCGGAACCTACTTCAACCGCTACAACCAGCAGGTATATTGCCGGGATACATGGTGTTCAGAAAACGGCCGTGACTGGGAATACGCCGGCCAGTGTCCCTGGGGTTACCGGGCCGATATGGCCGTGGTGGTGCATAACGGCAGGCTCTACGTGATAGGGGGACAGTATGGAGCTGCCAACTACTTCGCCGACGTTTGGAGCACCGCAGACGGGGTGAACTGGCGGCAGGAATGCGGCAGCCTGCCGGTACCGCTGGGAAGCGGCCTTGCAGGGGCAGCCGCAGTATCATGTAACGGCAAGATCTGGCTTATCGGCGGCGAGAGCTACGGCGGCAACGAGGGAAGTTACTACTATCCCCGGCACGTCTATTACCTGCACAACACGGTGATGACATCGGTTGACGGAAGCAGCTGGCAGGCGGCGCAATACCCGTCCTCCCCCTTCCCGGGGCGTGCGGCACACAGGCTGCTGGCCGTTGACGGTACCATATGGCTGAGCGGCGGTTCAGGTGAAGCGGCGGGTGACAATGTTCACGGGTACAAGGGCTACTTCTTTGACCTGTACATGCTGGATACCGCCGCGGGCAGCAACAGCGAATGGGTACGGATGGATACCATGGGGGACAACGATTTCCCGGGCCGATGCTATCACAGCTTTGTGCATTACGACGGGAAATTCCGGATGCTTCTGGGCTACGGCATGAAGTCGTGGATAGAAGGGCCGGATGAGTACGGGGAGTTTTACCGGTATTACGACAAGGACATCTTCACCGACGCGTGGAGCTCTGCCGATGGTGTTGAGTGGGTGAGGGTGCATGGTGAATGAGAAATCAGAAGAAAACTTGCTGTAAATGCAGCTACATGATAAAAATGATGCGCCATAGCTATACTGCCCGTAGAGGTATAAAGAGCCCGGCCTTCATTACCCGGATATGGTTTAAAGGTTTTATCTAATCTCATCTTCATGTTGTTCATCGAATCCCATCACCTTTTCCTCAAAGTCCAGCAGAATATCTTCATGGATCCTTGGATTGTTTTTCACAATTCTCCTCGCGGTTTTCAACGCAGCCCTTTTAGTCAGCAGGTGTTCCTCGACCATAAACATCATCACCTGCAGGCCCCAGAAGGTCTCAATTCCTTTCTGGTTGCAGTATTCCTTCAGGCTTTTATCGTTTGTTATTACTGCCCATCCATACTTTCGGGCGTCAATGAAACAGACAAGGTCCTGAAAAGAAATTCTTTTTAACTCATTTGACGCTTCATAGTATGTTTCAGGTTCAGGATAATACACATCAATATTGAACTCCTGTGCTTGCATTAGGGTTAACTCATTCACTTCATTCAATATGTCAAAAGGCACCTTTACGCTTTTGAATAAAGAACACAACAGGTTGAGGAGTTCCTTATCGGCCTTAACATAGTCTATAAGTATATTGGCGTCAGTAATGACTATTATATTTTCAAACCGTCCCAGTTTATCACCTTCCATGAATTCGCCAGATCACGCATGTCCTCTAATGATAATTCCAGTATTTCAGCGGCCCTGCTGAGGGTTATGAGCTCCCGTTCCACCGCTTTTCGCACCAGGGTAAAGAGCCTGTTGCTCTTCATTTCGGCCTTCCGGTTTCCCTCCGGTTCCTGCATCGCAGAGGCCTCGTTATAGCTGGTCAGGGCGTCAGGCTCAAAGTGTCCCTTCAAGCTGATGTCGTACATACTCTTCATGGTAATGGCGAAATTCATATAGATATTCCTGTCCGCCATGCCGTCATCTATAAGTCTCATGAGTACGGTTCTATAGCTCACCTTGAAAAAACGCTTAACAGTAAGTACCATATCGACCCAGTGGAGCCCCCTGTTCCGGGCCACCTCCTCCTTAAAGGCCTTCTCAGGCATGAGAAAGTAAGACGCGAATATGTTCGCTTCTCGCTCTTCGCTCTCATCATCCTCAAGCAGTTCCCCGTTGAAGGATTCCTTGTGAAGGATAAGGTGTCCCATCTCATGCGCGGCGGTAAATATCTGTCGCTCTATGCTGATGTTCTCAGCCACGTTGACGCTGATGGCGGGCCCGCCTTCCTCCCTTCCAATGGAAAGGCCGAAGAAATTATCAATAGAAAGATTGTTGTAATGGAGCTTTATCCCTGCGTCATTGATGACCTCGGTAATGTCGGCAATTGGTTCATCACCCTCGATGCCGAGTTTCTGCCTCACCTTTTCCGCGGCCCTTTG
This sequence comes from uncultured Leptospiraceae bacterium, assembly GCA_964629365.1. Classification (GTDB taxonomy): domain Bacteria; phylum Spirochaetota; class UBA4802; order UBA4802; family UB4802; genus M55B154. The sequence continues at coordinate 1,792 of CAZVRB010000165.1, read as the reverse complement.
CGGATCCTTGCTCCTTATGTCTGAAAGCATGTACTCTTTCTCTTCGCCGAGTAATTCCTCAAGGAAGTTGTAATTCCGGAGCCAGCGGGCTATTTTGATTATCTCCTGCTCCCTGATTTTCTTCTTCTGCCCGGTGATTTTGCTCATCCTGAAGCGAACAGATTTGAGTTCAGGTATGTCGGCAAAAAGCTCGCTAATTGGGACATGGAGGGCATTGGCAATCCTGTGGATAGTTTCAGAACGAGGGTCGGTTTGCCCCTTCTCAATTGCTACGTATGCTGGCCTGCTTATCCCCGACAGTTTTGCCAGATCATTCTGGTTCAGTCCCGCGACCTTGCGCAGCCTGTACACGTTTTTCGCAACTACCCCCTTTATCATCGCTGACCTCTCATTGTTTACATATTCTAATATCTATGGTATAAATATAGAAAACTATACATATAATGTCAATATAAATAAATGTAAAGTTGTTAAATCAACAACCATTATCATTGTTCCATCACTTATATCCCCCCCATCAGAAAAAGCACCTGGCATTTCAAAATAAAAAGTAATTACACAGCTGTCATGCTGAATAATCAAAATTATTCTAAAATGAATAATAATACAGCATCTCCCCCCGCCTTCGGCGGGGGGAGATGCTCCAATTCCTTTTCATTATGAAGTAAATGATCAATATTTTAGTCATAGCTGAGTAGTCAAAATAAAAACCGGTATTGTTCTGCAGCAGGCAGTCTAACAGTATACCACCTCATCAGTGTAAGGAGGTTTTATGAAAACAGGTTTTTTGGATATTAAAATCAGGTTGTTGGTACCGGGTATGATCGGTACAATAATTGCAGGTGCGTTATTACAGGCAATAAGAGGCTGGTAGAATGAGGATGCGAAGGAAATACATAATTTACCCGGTATTTCTCACGTGTTATGCCATTGTCGCTTTCGTCTTTACATCCGGAATGCTGTCCAATAGCGGCAGGTTATTGCTTTTAAACCTTACCATTTTTATAACCGTATTAGCCGCTCCCATTACCATAAACATGCTTGCAGACATGTTGTACGTGATTTTTACTCCCGTGCGAATCCTTTACCGGCTGGGACATTTCCTGTTCATGAAGCTGCCGGGTGTGATACGGGTTGTCCTGGAAAAGACAGCGATCGTGGCATGGGGCGTGTTTTGTTATGGCGGCTTGATCTACCTGAACATCGATGCACGTATGGAAAGATACAACAGCGGCAGGGTGCCCGATAAGCGTGAAGCTGTATACCGGGCTTCATCCATTGTGCAGGAATTATCGTACAGGGTATACGAATACGTCAATCCTTCACCCTACGATGATTACAAGGAGAATTGCCTGAAAGAAACACAGGTCAAATTCAACAGGGGGCATGCCTGTGATCTTGTGCGGGAAATGCTGGGCAGCAGGTACACTGTACATACCGATGGTTATAACATGTATATACAGTACAATTCTTTTCACAGGGACACTATAAACCACCCGGTAAGCCTGTTGCGAATGAAAATCCCGTGGGATGACATAAACCTGGGTGATTTTCTTGCGTACCGCGGCTTTACTTCTGTTATCTTCAGGGATACCGACTGGTATTATCATATTCGCCGCGGACCGCTTGTGGTACCACTTAATAGTCATAACAATGACTAGCTTTTTTCCCAGGTGCCGTCCTCTCGTTTCTCTTATCCCGCATCCACTGGCCGCGTTTCATTTCCCTTCCTCCCCCGTGTTGTGTACGTGCAGCATGTACCAGTCAAGCACGTGTATCATGCACGAGAAGA
>CAZVRB010000164.1:0-4526 GCA_964629365.1 uncultured Leptospiraceae bacterium | reverse complement strand
CTCAGTAACCGGATCGAATACGTGGAGTCAATTATTGAGGTGAAGTAATCAGTCAGACTCATCTGGCGATGCTTCAGGATTAACATTAGTAATGTTAATCCACTTCATCTGCGGGCATACTACCGCTTTGTTGTTAACACGAATTACTGTGTCATCCGAAAACATTATAGATTCAATATCGTCAGCAAAGAGTTTTTCATCTTTGTATGTTAATTTCCCCGCTTTAACAAATATTGTAGTGAATAGATCTATGGTATTATTATCCATCTTAACATGATCGGGCAGGGTCATGTTGCTTTGATACATGGATACAAAAGAAATATCAAAGGAGTTGTAATTATTATAGCCAATTGTATGGTATGAGGGAATAGCAACGGTTTCTCCATTGTGATTCATGTCACGGATCCTGTCATTCTCTATGGCAATTATTTTTTTATCCCTGCCAAACCATAGTTCACATGAATACCTGATGCGAAGGTATACTGGTTTCTCCATGTAATAGAGGTTTTTAGATGAGCGTATTTCACCTGAAAGGGGGGAGCCTTCAGGGTAAAACCTTATTTTTCCGGGTGAAAACTCGATTCTATTTTTATTCAGCTGCAGTATTAATGGTTCTGCTAATGTTGTTTTCTTCAGTGATCCATTGTGGTAAAAGGAAATTCCCCCTTTAACCTTGAATGTTTTACCCCTGTGATTATAATCAGCAGGTTCTCCCAGTGAACCTGATTTTAAAGTATGGTTTTGATAAAATTCCAGTTTGCTGTATTTTGAGAAAGTAAGCGGAGTAGTGTTGACCTTTACAACTGCAGGTTCATTAAGTGTGCAGGATTTTATTGTTTCATTTTCATGAAAGCTTACCTCTCCATCCAGGGTAAGCTCAAAACTATTATGGTTGATTACACTTTTCTCATAGAGTTTACACCATGTAATAGTTCCCTTTTCAGAAAAGGAAGCATCTGATACTGAAATAACCTGGTTATGTAAAGGAAGATTAACAGGATTTTTAAAGGGAAGGTCTATTGAGCGGATAGTGCTGCTGTTGTAAAAATATATTTCAGATGATGCGGGCAGGGTAATTGTGTAGTCTTTGATTTTCAGAGTTTCTTTATCTACCAGTTTTGAATGAAGCAGGTTGCCCTTTTCATCCATTTCAATAAATGATTTGAATTCACGGTTTTTATTCTGAATGCGAAATGATTCATTCTGGTGTAATGCACCTTTCTTTAAAATTCCCTGGTTAAAGAGTTCAATTTTCCCACTACAGTGTATTTCACCACCATTTCCGGTTACAAACAACCCTTTTCCATTGAAAGTGTTAAGTGTCCCATTTTCATGAAAGGTTACTGATCCGGGTTTTATCATTATTTTGCGATCTTGAATTGTCACTTCTGCGGGTTTTACCAGGTTGCCGCTGGATATGTTTTTCTTATTTCGATCTTTCCACTGAATGCTGTTTTTCTGAAAAACTCCCCCTGTTCCGTTTATGTCAATAGTAACAGTGCGGGAATCACCTATGCTTTCTATTAATTCCTCTATGGCTACTATTGGAAAAACAAGAAGTATGGCACAGCCAAGGCATGCGCTTTCTCCGCAGGTTAAATCTCTGCCGCCAAAGAAGGTATATCCGGGGGTGTTGAGTATGGCAACAAATAGGATTGTAATAATAAATGTAGTATATCTTTTCATGTTGCCTTTCCCGGGCTTATTTTGTATATCCAGAACTTATCTTTGCCCAAAGGATGCCCTGCGGGCTACCCCGCAAAATACAACCAGAAATCCACACCTGTCAGAAAAAGAAAAACTACAGGTCCAACTGGGGCACCACGTTCTCCCCCGGCATCTCTTCAGGATCAACCTCAATAGACATCCCCGACATGGCTTTAACCGGGCAGGCAAGCTTACACAAACCGCATGCCACGCATTTCTCAGGGCAGAATATCACTTCCATGGTTTCCCTGTTTATAGAGAGGGCATCAGTTCTGCATACGGCGGTGCAGGCCCCGCAATGGGTGCAAAGATCCTCGTCGCGCTTTATACGGTTGGCAAGAATCTCAACCACCACACCTTCGTCACGAACAAAATTCAGGGCATTCTCAAGCTGTTCTTCGCTGCCGGTAAGCTCGAGAATGATGCGGCCTTCCTGCTTGGGCAGTATCTTTGATTCCAGCACGTTGAAGACGATATCGTGGTCTTTCACCAGCCGGTATATAATGGGCTTATACATGATGTCCTGTGAAAATATAAGCAGTACGTTCTTTTTCATCATGGTAGTGGTTCCTCCTGGTACGTATTCAAATACTATATCACATATTCAGATGCTTTCATTTTCAGATTCGGGGGCACACAATTCAATATCACCCTGCATGGCCATGGTGTCCCAGTAGATGCAGAGAATGCCGCGTACCCCTTCTACCGACATGGCGTAGGCAACCGATTGCTGCAGGTCATCCTCACCGGATACCAGGTTGCATGCCCCGGTGGCAACGGCGTCTGCCAGTGATGCCGAAGGGGAGGTGACGGTAACAAGATCCGCCCTGCCCAGGCTGAAAGAATGGCCGAAGCGCCCCGACGATGAACAGATGCCCATGGGTGTCTGCCCGGGGTAAATCTTCAGGTTGAATCTTCCTGAAAAATTTGACCTTCCCGCGTAGAGGCTGATCAGCGCGGGCTGTGTAAGCTTCATCCATATGTCCCCGCCGTTTTCAACGATCACCTCGTCAGACTTTTCGGCTATGGCCTCTCCTGTCATCTCGGCAATGGCCCCGGCAACTGACGCCATGGGGCCAACCCCCGCCGCCCTTGATGATCGGTACATTCTTTGAAGAATGGGGCTTAACCCTGCCGGTTCATCCAGGGGAGACATGGCCGTGAGAAAGTCAGGTCTCTCTTCTGCGTGGCGGCGAACCTGGTCACGAAGTTCTCTCACCATCTTTTGTGCAATGTCCCCGTGGTTTGCCGTTGACCGTATATACAGGTCGGTGGTTTCAACCTTCACGCCGTAACATTCCCACCGTCCGGATGTGTTGTGCTCACGGTACCAGCGGGTATGGTTATTCATCGTCCCCCTGCCGGGTGAAATTAACAGAAGGCAGCTGAATCTGCGGTTCGCCCACGGTAAAACCACGGGTGGTGATCCAGTCCTTCAATGTCCCCGCTATTTTCTTTGCCATTGTGTAACTGGACAGGGGAGAGGCGGGCACTTTTTTGCCAAGTATATCTACAGAGCCCGATTTAAGCTCGGCGTAACTTACCTCGGCAAGTGTCCTGTTGATGGCGTTGGGATAGTCGATCCCGTAGTCCATCACCTGGCAGTAGAGGTTCTCATCGGACACGCCGGTAAAATAGGCAAGGTCTTCGTTGAGTATGGGGATGGGGATACCAATGCCCACCATGAGTGAGGTGCCGTATCCCGTAAGGGAGGCCCCCCGGATAAACTCGGGTGACATCTCTTTCATGTCGCCGGTGATGGACAGGGTGCCGGCACCTTCTTTGGGTACACCGTTGGGTCCGCGAAGCACGTCGGCCGAATGCTGGGTGCCCCGCCAGGCAACCGCTCCCACCGCGCCGCCGAGAAATATTTTTGTCCCCACCCCTATTGTCCAGTAAAAGGGATCATTGAGAAGGGGGGACAGCTGCCCGGCACTTGAAAAAGTGGCGTTACCGAGATTGGGGCGTAAAATGCCCATGTACGTATAAACGGTTTTGGTGGACTGGTTTACCGCGCAGTTATAATTTTGATACGAGTTGCGGGGATTGAACATGTACACGTCCCGCAGGTCTTTTATCGTCAGGGTGGTTTCATAATCAGTCAGGGGATAGCAGTCGGTGCCGTAGGCCTTCGCCCTGAAATGGATCTGTTTGCCGGCGATGAGATCTTCGATAACATGGCCCCCGCCGTAGGTGAAACGTCCGGGGGGAACCATGTTCAGGGGATCGTTCTCCCGCACCTGGGCGGCACCGATGTATAGGTCAACAGCGGCAAGTCCGGCATAGGCTTCCACGTCATTGAGCCACGCCTTTGACGATTTTATCTTGGGCTTGGTATGGCCGAAGTTTATAAAGGCTCCCGATGAACACATGGTGCCGAATGTACCGGTGGTTACCACGTCCACCTTTTTAAAGGCGCTTTTATGTCCCTCGTCTTTCACGATGGAAGTCATCTGGTCGGCGGTAACAACAACCGCGTTGCCCTTTTTAATTTTGCTGTTTATCTCTTCGTAACTCTTCTTTATAACAACATCGCTCATCCGCGTACCCCTGCACCCTGTTTTCATATATTCAGAAGGTAAAAGGTACGCCATCCTCATATACAGTCAAATTAAATTTTTATCTTTGTTTCACCACAGAGGCCCAGAGGTACAGATATGCACTCCTTTCTCTGTACCTCTGGGCCTCTGTGGTAATCTTTTCAATATAAAAAATTTATTGCGTCAGCCGGTGGTATGCTGCATGATTGCATAGCACCAATGTGAAAAGGAGTAATTATGGCGGCACGAGTATTGGGATATGGTGATGGAGAACGCATC
>CAZVRB010000163.1:0-4546 GCA_964629365.1 uncultured Leptospiraceae bacterium | reverse complement strand
ATCCCGACGACCGTGACTACCGTGAGGGGTTCAACCGGTGGCTCAACAGCATCTGGGAAGAGAAGGATGAGAAGATAGAAAATATATTAATGTCAGGGTAAGGTTTATAAATGAAATAAATCCCGGGCTACCTTGACCTCTTGCTGACAAGATACTCAACACTAATTTCTCACGGAGACACGGAGACACGGAGGCACGGAGAGTTGATTTCTTTATTGCGTATTGTCAGGGATTTTTATCAATTCAATCTATTGAGATTTTTACAGTAGGGGAATATATATATGTTTTTGTGGGTGAATATAATTTTTTCTCAGCCTGCTAAAACAATACCTGTTACGAAACTCCACAACTACTCATTTTTTTGAATAAAAAGAAAATATAAAATATATTGATAAACTCCCTGTGCCTCCGTGCCTCTGTGAGCACCCCCGTTGAGTTTAATACCGTCAACAGCATCATGATGTAAGTATAAACAAAAAATTGATTGCAACAATCTGCTGATATTTCAATACTTGCACCATGGCAAAATATCACGGACACGCGAACAGGATGAGCAGGTCGATAAAACCTGACTATTACGCCCGGGCAGAGGCAATGAACGCCCGAAGCCGTAACCGCAGGCGGATATTGATAGCAATTTTAATATTACTGGCAATCACATGCCTTGTGGCTTTGCTTTTCGGTATATTCACCTGCAACAACGGCAACACCCAACCCGCCATGGACAAAAAACCGGTAACCGTGCAGGAATCCAAAGAAGAAGCGGGAGAAAAAAAGACAACCTCGAAAAAAACCAGCAAAAAAAAGGAGCGCCGTGAAAGCGCTTTTGAGCGTGCACTGCGTGAAGACAGGGAACCCCCTGAGACAAGCATACACATCATTACAGAATAATAACACAAATTACAGTTGTATTGTATCTGCCAGGTCGTTACCCGAAGAAAACACATGCCAGGGTATGCCGGGTGTGGTTTTCTTAAGATCATCTATCCGTTTTGATGACTGAAGGTTGCCGGCGTTTCTAATGAGGATAGCCTTAATCCTTTGGGGAAACTCCATGGCGATGGCGGCATACACCTCGGGGTCTTGCTCACCTGAATCTCCCGACAGGATAAACTGCCTCCCGGGAAAATCCTTTATAATATTCTGAATACGCTTTTTCTTATACTCCAGCTGGTCGCCTATAAGAAAGCGAATACTCGACCTGTCGGTAAGCCTGAACTTTTTAAGATGCACACTGCCCCGGGGAAACCCCTTTTCATCCAGGAAACCCGTAATAAACCGGTAGAGCTGCCATGGGCTGCCCGAAACATAGTGAAAGGCCGCTCCCCTGTCTGCCCAGCCGGCATACAGAGCGGCCATACCGGGAACCACCCTGAATTCACGGGTGAAGGTATTTTTCAGTAATTCTTTTGTATCAAGCACATTGCTTATCTTGATGGTATCATCAATATCGCTTATCACCGATATCCCTTTTTCACCCACAAGCACCGACCTTCCCTGTATATCACGATCTTCTGTGCCCGGGTTAAGTGGATGATAAAATATGCTGTTCTTGTTCAGTGCCTTTTGCGCCATGCTTCGCGTGAGGGTCAGCTTTCCGTAAAAATGGCCATCAGCCCCTGTTGGTTTCATGTGCAGGGTGCTGCCCGCGCAGGTAACGGAAATCTTCTTACCCCGCTCATGGTCACGTAAAAATGGCTGTATTCTTTTCTCAAATATATGATACCCTGGAGTTTCCGGCTCAAGGTCAAGCATATCCTGCAGTTCTTCAATAATTTTAGCCCGCACAAAAGATCCTGTCTCAGGCTCATAAACCTGTCCATGCACACCAACATGAATCTTCGTGCCCCGGGTATAGGCGTAGCCACGGTAAAATACCAGGTTCTCATCTTCCTTTATCTTCGCTGATACGTAGAGGGTGTTAAACAGAACGAAGAAGATAACAAGAAGAACAGCCGGGATAATCAGTATATACATGTCCCGCCCATCCATCAGCAGCATCCAGCGCCATTGGAGTCGCCGCTGCAGTCACATGAGGGGGGACCCCCTGTTATCATTCCGTTTAACACTGCTGCCGCACATCCAACTCCGGCATCAACGTGTAGTGCACCAAACTCACAATTCAGCGAACAGGCACCACATTCCATGCACAGGCTGCCATCGGTCACCCGGGCTTTTCCGTTTTCCATCACGAACACGCCGCGGGGGCACACCTCAAGGCATCTTTTGCAGCCGGTACACGCATCAGCGCTATAGCGCAGGGTTGTGACATTCTTGATATATTTCATAGAATTCCCCAGCTCTTTAGTTTATACAGCACAATCAGCACCAGGGCAATACCAATGCTCACAATATAGACGGGTATTGCCGCTTTCATCTCTTTCTGAACGCCTGATATCCCTGTAAATGCGGTTGAACCGGTAAACATGAGGGCCAGGTAAGAAGATAGAACAGGAAACAAAAGGTATGCCGATGCGGACAACAGGTACTGTTCACTTGAAATAAGGACACTCCCATGAACAAGCAGGACGGTAACCACGGCCCCGGAGACCAGTCCCTTTATTGAAAACCAGCGTGTGGGTAAATATGGCAATAGCAATGGAGTTAGAAATGCCCCGGTAATCACGGCCGCAAGTGTGAGCAGAATAAAAGGCAACCCGCCCCGTATCGCCGCATCATACATGATACCCTGCTGCTGAATTCCAAAGAGCAGAAGAAACACGAAGGCGATGCCGGGAAATTTCTTCAATGCCGGAACCATTTCCATGGGTGTCAACACGAGGCGGTCAAACATGTTGAAGCGAACCATGCGCATTTTTGGGTGCGCGGTATATTCATTCTCAATATATTCAGGAAGATGCCGTGCATCCACCGGGCCAAAATAAACCCTGAAGCCTGTTGACTTCTGCACGGCTGCCGCCCGCACTCCAACCGCCCCCAGCTGGGGCACAATAATTTTTCTGTGGGACACCATCTCATGAATTCGGGATAAGCGAATTCTTTTTATAAGTTCATCGGTACCGAAGGTGCCCTTGCCCGCCGCGCACCATACGTTGATGCCCCCGGTATCAAGCACCAGTATCCACGCGTTATCAAGGTTCGGGACCGTTCTCAATATGTCAAAACTCAACTTGTAATTGGCACTTGTCAGCACCGGTGAATTTTCATCGGGATGCCCGAGGGCGTAGAGGCCGGGCTCTACCCTGTATTTCATTCTGAATCGTGTGAGCCTTGCCCGCACCTGTCCAATCCTGTCACGAAGACTCATGCGAGGCCGCACTTTCATCACCGGCCCACTGGCTGTCTGCATAACAGATTCAGCGAAGTGACAGTCCTCTAAATTCATATTTTGCAGGCCGGGGGTGAACCCGCAGTCAGTGTTTTCAAGAACCTGCAGTGAAACGCCTGCGGGTTCAGATAATCCGGTAATTTTCATAGTGATTCTTCACTCTTATGCTTCATTAAAATCTCTTTATTATATCCTGCTTCATAATTTATTCTATCACAAATTATGCCCTGACCTCAAAGAATTGAAAAACGAAAGCACTAACGGAATTATACCATGAATTGACAGCCATCCGGACTTGCATTATCCATCCCAACAGTATATATTGTTTATTACAGCCGCATTTTCATGCACCGAAATTACATCGATTACAGTTGATGTAACGTGGTAAACATGAAAAGAGTGTTGCTGAATAAATCAATACTGATATACTATGGAGGTTTACATGAACATTAGCGCACGCAACGTTTTAAAAGGCAAGGTTAAGGAAATCCATGAGGGGGCAGTCAACACCGAGGTAATCGTTGAGCTTCCCGGAGGTGCTGAAATAACGTCCATTATAACAAAAAAATCAGCAGAAACACTCATGCTGGCACAGGGAAAAGAAGTATATGCCGTGGTGAAGGCTTCAAATGTGATGCTTGCCACCGACTAGCGAATAACCGAGATGAGAAGACGGAAAAATGACCCCACGCGAAACTGAACTGACGCGGCGTAAAAGGTAATTCGTGTACCCAACCCCACGGTGAGAACCACCATCATGAGCACCCCGGAGAACAGGGCCACCATCAGGCGGTTCCCGGCTATCCTGTTGGCCAGGCGGGTGCCAAGGTCAATCAGGGGTGATTCCAGCGGTTCCCTCCCAATGGTAAAAGTGACATACGAGGGACCCGTCCAGTGATATTCTTTTTGTCCGTTTTCAACTGTATAATAACGGGCACGTACGCCAATCACGTATCCCCCATCTTCGAGGGCATCAACCCCGATAGCATCTTTTTTTGTCATGATCTTTCTAGGGGGTGCCTTTTTTTTGTCTGAAATAACATACGAATACCCCTCCACCTGGCTTCCGGGAATTCTGCGGGGAATCATGGTGGCAGAAAAAGGTTCTCCGGGGTAGGCGGATTTCACGTCAAAAGGCAACCGTAAGGCCACGTAGGGAAGTCGGGGGGCAACTTCTTTCCTGGTTTCTTCGGCAGGCTGCTCAAGATTTTTCGCCAGGCAAGAAGTTGCCCCCCGACTTCCCTACGTGGCCTTACG
>CAZVRB010000162.1:0-4590 GCA_964629365.1 uncultured Leptospiraceae bacterium | reverse complement strand
CTTCCTCAGCGTCTCCGCGCCTCCGCGTGATACTAATTGGGTATTGATGAAGAGTCTTAAGTTTTATAGTTTTCACTAATTATCCGTGTTCATCTGCATGTATCTGCGGTTAAAAAATTATGTAAATACAATTTCATAGATTGTAACTATAAATGTCAATATTTCATTATCAAGAATCCAGAATGAGTGTAATGATATACGTTAAAGAAAACAAGTGTATTACTAAAAAATATATTGTCTTTTATTTTACTGATTATTATACTATCAGCTACAAATTCTAAACCAAAAACAGGGAGTCATCATGGGCGATAAAAGAAAATTTGCAAGGGAAAAAAAAGAACTGAAATCTGAATTACATTCTGAAGACGGAATGATATTCAGCACCGCCCGGGATATAAGCGAAGGTGGTCTTTTCATCTCAACCCCCGTTCCGGGTAAAGAAGGCCAGGAAATCGACATGCGACTCTACACCCCCGGGAAAGAACCCAAAAACCTTAAGGGAAAAGTTCGCTGGATCAGGGAAGACGAAGACACCGAGAACAGGGCAGGAATGGGAATCGAATTTGTTGATCTCTCAGATGATGATAAAAAAGAGATAAGCAAAATCCTTCATACATCCTGACGGGGTATACAGATAAGCACCCCCCCGCTCACCAGGTAGCGGGACACCTGTATGTTGCAATACCGCCTGTACCTGTTCAGCAAAGATGCTTTTTCTTTTTTTTGTGACTCAATCTTGTTGGATGTCCTGGTAATGGCGCTGCGCATATCCCTGTCATACCATTTCATCTGGCAGCGCTGCCATTCAAGCTTCTCTTCAAGCTCGGCTATTTCCCGGTCAAAGGATTCATGTATTTTCTCTATTTCAGGATCAACACGAAGATCAAGTGTATCTTTCATGTCATGTATTCGTATGGCCAGTTTTTCTTCCAGGATATCTTTTGCTTTCCGGTACAGGTCATGTACGTAGACGGGAAGGAGTTCTTGTACAGCTTTCACGTCCCCCCCCTGTATTTGTTTAAGGCCGGGATGATCAATAAAGGTTTCTTCAATTTCTTCCCGCTGCGTGCTTCGGATATCTTTTTCAAAAGGGACAAACACCGGGAGCAGCTCGCCCGTTTCTTCGGCACCCCGGTATTTCACCAGGAAATTAAAGATTACTCCCTGCATGGCAAACTGGTGGGGTATCACCTTGATGCCGGTAAGTCCGTTATGCGCATCACCTCGGCATGAAGAGATACAGTAATCCACAACGGGGTGACCGAAGGCCAGGAAGTCGAGATTCTCGTTTTCAAGGGCAAGCTCACTGTCAAATGTGCCATAACGGCGATTGAAAGTGGTTCCATCGGGATAGCACTTTACGGGATAGAGACCATTGACAGGATGCTTTTTGCCAAGCATGTCATTGATTTCAGGTTTGTCACTGCCGCATGACTGGGCCTGTGATACAAACCGTTCAATACGGTTATTTGAGAATTCACGCTCACGCAGGGTGATGCGGTAATACTCGTCATAGTTGAAATCCATGTGACGGGTTACAGTGAGATCAGAAAGTTTCTCGTAGCTTTTTCGGGCGTTATCAAGATAGCTGTCGAGCTCTTTTTCGGCGTGTTTCTGCTTTTTTCTTCCGCCGGCAAATTCCATGAAGATGCTGTTCAGCTTTGCTTCGTCCTCCATGTCACCCAGTATCACGTCGGGTGCTCCCAGTGACTCTTCGAAAAGCCTGAGCTTTGTGGCCAGCACTTCAAGTACACGCTCGGCTACCGTATCTTTGGTTGAGAAATTGTAGATGGTGACGTCCCTGGGCTGTCCGAAACGATGCACCCGTCCTATTCTCTGTTCTATTTTTAACGGCGACCAGGGTAGATCATAATTGATAAGTATATTGCAGAACTGCATGTTGCGGCCCTCGCCTCCTGCCTCGGTGCAGATAAGTATCTCGGTGTCCCCCTTGAATCGCAGTATGGCGTTTTCTTTTTCATCACGGTTCATTGATCCATGAAAGACTTCCACCGAGTAATCAGACAGAAGCTGGTAAAGGTAATCCTGCGTTGTGCGAAACTGTGTAAACACCAGGAACTTCTTTTCTCCACGCTTCTTCAGGCTTTTCACCAGGCTTCGCAGTTTTTCTCCCTTCTTGTTCTTTTCAATGGTTCCCGCCAGGTTTACCAGTCTTTTTATGGTGGCAAGCTCTTCCTGAAACTCCTCAAGGGTTTTCTGCATGGTTACATCTGACATCTCTTCAGGGATCTCTTCGGGGACATCCAGCAGCTCGGGTTCATTTATCTCGAGGCGTCCGTCGCCGTCAAGATGGTAGTCGCCGCTGAGCATCCTGTCGATCATGGTTTGAATATGTATTGCCCGCTTTTTGAGGGCCGACAACAGGGCGAATGATGAGGAATCAAGCAGCTTCTGAAATACCGTCATCACAAAACCTACCGCCCTGTTCTCGCATTGCAGGGCCCTGTTGAATTCTGTAACCACGTATTCAGTGGTGGCGTCATACAGTGCCCTTTCACCGGGATACAATTCAAACCGTATGGTTCGGGCCATTCTGCCGGTAAACCCGCCAACATCTTTCTTGGTTCGTCGTATTACGATACTTGAAAGTTTTTCCTTGAGATCTGAGAGGTCGGCCTCGGGCACGCAATACCGGTTGTAAAAACTGTTGTATGGGCCCAGCAAATTTTTATCGAGCAGCCTTATGAGAAAATAGAGTTCTTCAATCTTTCCCCGAAAAGGGGTGGCCGACAGAAAGAGCAGTGACTTGCTGTTTTTTGCCAGTATTTCTGCCACCGCGTAGGCCTTGGTGGTTTTGTTTCCGTCCCTGCGCAGGCGATGTGCTTCGTCCACTATTACCGCGTCCCACTGTACATGCTGCAGGTGTTCCCTGAAGTTCTCGTTCTTTATAAAATCCATGCTGCATATGGACTTTTGTACACATTCCCATGGATTTTCTTTTCCCTCTTCACCGGCCATTCGTTCAAGCCGGGTTAGCTCACGGCGGTCTATTATGGAAAAATTTTCGTTGAACTTGTTTTGCATCTCGTGCTGCCACTGCATCTGCAGGGACGCCGGGCATACTATAAGTATTTTCTCATACCCGTATCGATAGCAGAGCTCTTTTATCACCAGCCCCGCTTCGATGGTCTTGCCAAGCCCCACCTCGTCGGCGATCAGAAACCTGTAATTGAGTGCATTAACGATTCGGTGGGTGCTTTCCACCTGGTGTGCCAGTATCCTGGTGCGTGAATTGGACAGGGATAATATCTTGTTATACGCGTAGGCCAGTTCAAGCACATAAGCCTCGGTTTTCAGCTGAAAGTACGGATTTTCATAGACCTCTCCCCGCTCAAGCAGGGGTAACACCTTCTCTTCTCCATGTACCCGCACTTCGTCGTGGGACATATTTTCTTCAGGCGACCAGCTGAATAGATCTTCAGTGGTCAGTGCTTCATTGCTGCTCATGATGCTCCGGTTATATTTTCGACAGGATTTTTCAGGTTCATTCTCTTTCAGGCGACATAATGGCTATATCCGGTTGAGAATTACAAGGAAATTTTTGGGATGTTATGCATACTCACTTTTTAATAAAAGACGCGACACTCCTGGTGTATTTCCCCTTCTCTTGAAGATAAAGCCTTGAATGATTGCCCGAATCAAAATGCAGTACTTTCACTACCGACTTCGACAGTTCGGATGTCTCGGGTTCAAGAAATTCGTTGGGTACCTTGTCGTCGTCCCTTGCCGACATGATGAGGGTGGGAATGTCAGTATCCTTTAAGGTTTCACTCAGCTTCATGGAATCCAGTGAAAAGCCCAGCTTCGTGTCAAGGGCTGTAATGCCGATAAAGGCAACGATTCCGGGAAGTCCCATTCGCTGCATCACCTCGTAGCGCATCACCTTCCTGGCATTTGACACGGGGCTGTCTAAAATAACGTGGCTTATATCCATGTCCTTCAGTTCCTGTTCATATCTCTTAAGTGCAATGGTTATACCAAGCGCCCCCATTGAGAAGCCATGTAAAATGAACCGGTTGTTACCCTTCTCTTCTTTCAAAAAACGAAGTGAATTATAGATATCATCGGCAACATAATAGCCCAGGGCGGTTATCCCCTCGGACGATTCTCCGGAGTTTCTCAGGTCAGGAATGAAGATGTTGAAGGTTTTATCCAGGTTAAGGTCCTCTATAAGACGCAGGTAGACAAGTCCCTTCATACGGTTGGCGCTTCGTCCGTGATACAGGCAATAGCATTTCGAGGTCTTCTTCGGCGCCGTGATGTACCAGCCTTTCAAGTTCATGTCGGGGGATGCGTAGTAAGTTACATTCTCATAATTCGTAAATCCGAAATCGGCAGGCGTGGTTTGATCTTCAAGGCCGTAGATGGCCATTCGTTTCGCGTCATTGACAACCGCATTCATGGTTAAAGGCGGGTAATACTGCAGCTTCCTGGTAAAAATTATTCCAACAGCTATTACCAGGACAAGAAAGGTTATAGCTATTCCAGTGAAGATCTTTTTCATTTTCATGGATTTCTCCTTGTTTCATCTAATAATGCCGTGAAATGAGCAAATGTCAATTTGTTTTC
>CAZVRB010000161.1:0-4632 GCA_964629365.1 uncultured Leptospiraceae bacterium | reverse complement strand
CCCATCAGCAGGATAAGGCAAAAGAGCTTTCATCTTGACAATGCAGCCATGTAGCAATAATACTATATATTAACTACAAATCAGAATAAGGAATAATTCATGAAAAGTGTAAACTCATTATGTCTTGTAATAGCGATGGTCATTTCTATTTCTGGTTGCACGAAAAAAAGTTCTGAACCAGTCATCATTCATGGCTCTACAACCATAGAGCCGGTTTTGATTACACTGGCCCGGTCTTTTGAGAAACAGCATAACATTCCTTTTGAGATTGAAGCAAATGGATCCCGTAATGGGATCAGGGATCTTATTGAAGGGAAATGTGATATTGCTGATTCTTCTTACCATGTAACACCTTCGCAGGTTATGGAAGCGGAAAAAGAGGGTGTAAAGTTACGGGAGTTTCATATCGCCTTTGATATGATTGTTCCAATTGTACACACAGAAAATGGATTGTCCTCTATTTCCATGAAGCACTTGCGGCAGATATATGCTGGTGAAGTAGCAAACTGGAAAACTCTGGGCTGGAAGGATATTCCTGTTATGGTGGTGAGTCGTGATGATAATTCTGGCACCTATCATGTATGGAATAAACTTGTTGCCGGTGGTGGTGATGCCAAACCGGAACATGTTGAAACACTCTCTTCCAACTCTGCCGTTGTGGCCCGGGTAGCTGATAATCTCAGTGCAATAGGATATATAAGTAAAACATTCGCAAACAGTGAGATTAAAGTGCTGGCAGTTAATGGAATACAACCTGAAAAAACCATTAAAAGAAATGCTGAGTATCCAATACGAAGAAAGCTCTATGTATATGTGGACATGAATAATCTTGATTCAAATACCCGCAAATTCTTATTATACATGCTGAGCAGGCAGGGTCATGAAGTAATCAAGAAAGAAGGATTTATTCCTGCCGGTATCTACGATCAGGGTGGCGATAAAATCAGGACGTTATTATCGGGAGAGAAATAATACGATGACTGCACATAATATCCAGGTTTTCGCTGGAAGTAATGCCATGAAAATTATTCAGGAGGAGGGGATTCGTCCCGAAAGGGTATCCTTCCTTGCCGGGGCAGCCGGTGGTCCCAAGTGGATAGTGCTCTATGGCATAGACAGGATACTGCCTGAGATGCTGATCAACGGCAGAAAAGATCCCCTGTATCTTGCTGCCTCTTCTATCGCCTCATGGCGTTTTGCCGCACTGGCACAGCAAAACCCGCTTAAGGCCCATGATCTTTTCCGGGAGGCGTATTTCTCGCAGAGATATTCCAGTCGTCCCCTTCCTGAAGAGGTGACGTCCGAATCAACAATAATTATGAACCGTTATGTGAATGATACGTCAATACACCATATACTCAATCACCCGGTAATTCGTTTTTCCCTGTTCTCTGTTTTATCAAGGCACCTGTGTAATTCGGATAACAGGTTCACCCTCGGGCTTGGCATGGCGGCAACCGGTCTTGCCAACCTCGTCAGCAGAAGGCTGATCGGGGGGTTTTTTCAACGCGCATTGTTTCATGACAGCAGATCCGTCCCCCCCCTTGTTGATCTTGAGGGGTTTATTACTCACAAGGTTCCCCTTACCACGGACAATTTCAGGGATGCTATGCTTGCTTCAGGGTCAATTCCAATGGTAATGTCGGGGGTACGGGACATTCCGGGGGCGCCCAGGGGTACATACCGGGATGGGGGTATCATCGATTATCACATGGATATCAATTTCGGTGATGACGACCGGCTGGTGCTGTTTCCCCATTATACCGGCAGGATAATACCGGGCTGGTTTGATAAACCCCTGAAATGGAGAAAACCACGTGCCGGGAATATGAAGAATGTTGTCATGATCGCTCCATCAGATGAATTTGTCTCACGGCTTCCATACGGAAAAATTCCCGATAGAAATGACTTTTACAGGTTTGCCGGTGATGATGAGGGGAGGCTGAAATACTGGAACACGGTAATTGACGAGAGCCGGCGGCTGGGAGATGAATTTCATGAGTCGGTACAAAAGGGAACCATAAAAAATATTGTGGAACCAATGTAATTTATTGTTTACACTTAGATAACATTAAAAATAAAGTGTAAAAGATAACAGTGTAATTTTCTTGGAGATTACTCAAATTTGAGTTATAATTTCAAGAGAATACTTACTGGCACTCTTGGCTTTCACGTAATAATAAGTATAAGTGGGCGCCATATATTTTTATAAAATTTCATGCTCTTCGCCAGGAGGGCTTATTACATGTTGAAGGAGTATGCCATGATTCTTCTTAATCCGAAGAAATACGAATCCATTTTTTCAGACGATGAGTCACGTGAAATAATGGAAAAGACTATCAAGTTTTTCGAAGACAAGGGTCTTGCAAAGATCAAGGACGATGACCATCATTACGTATGGTACGAAGATTTTCTTAACTTTCAGAAAGAGAACCAGATTTTCGCGAAATTGTTTACCCCGAAAGGGTACGGCGATGACAACTCACGCTGGGATTCCTGGCGTATCGTAAATTTTGCCGAAATACTGGGATTCTACGGCCTTTGTTACTGGTACACCTTCCAGGTATCCGCGCTTGGTCTTGGACCAATCTGGATTGGTAAAAACGAAGAGGTAAAGAACAAGGCGGCCCAGTATCTTAAAGACGGAGAAATTTTCGCCTTCGGTCTTTCCGAGAAAGAACACGGCGCCGATATCTATTCTTCAGATATGATGCTCTACCCCCAGGAAGACGGAACCTACAAGGCAAACGGGGACAAGTATTATATTGGAAATGCCAATGAAGCGAAGATGGTATCCACCTTCGCCAAAATGGCCGATTCTGATGATTACGTGTTTTTCGTTGTTGATTCGCAGCATGAAAAATACGAATGCGTGAAGAACGTCATTCAGAACCAGTCTTATGTTGCTGAATATGCACTGCATGATTATCCCATAACAGAAGCGGATATTACTGACAAGGGACGTGATGCCTGGGACGCGTCGCTTAATACTATCAACGTGTGTAAGTTCAACCTTGGCTGGGGTTCTATCGGTATATGTACCCATGCGTTTTACGAGGCATTAAATCACGCTTCACACAGAAACCTGTTTGGTAACTATGTAACCGACTTTCCTCATATCAAGCAGCTTTTCACCGATGCCTACGCAAGGCTGGTTGCCATGAAGTTATTTGCCATGAGGGCAACCGATTACATGCGCGCAGCAAACGAAAATGACAAGCGATACCTGCTCTACAACCCCATGGTAAAGATGAAGGTAACCACGCAGGGTGAAGAGGTGATCAACAACCTGTGGGACATCATTGCCGCGAAAGGATTCGAGAAGGACATGTACTTTGAGATGGCAGCCCGTGATATCAGGGCCCTGCCCAAGCTTGAAGGAACGGTTCACGTAAACATGGCCCTTATTATCAAGTTCATGGCCAACTATTTCTTTAATCCCGGAGAATTCCCGGAAGTGCCACAGCGAATTGATGCCACCAATGATGATTTCCTTTTCAACCAGGGTCCAACAAAGGGACTGGGCAAGATACAGTTTCACGATTACAATATTGCCTATAACAGTGTGGACCTTCCCAACGTGAATGTCTTCAAGGAGCAGATCGAGGTGCTTAAGCAGTTCCTGGCAACCGCAACACCGGATGCCGAGCAGGCCAAGGATCTTGACTTCCTGTTGACTCTTGGTGAACTCTTTACTCTGGTTGCCTATGGACAGTTGATACTTGAAAACAAGAAGATTTACGAAGTGGACGATGATCTTACCGATCAGATCTTCGATTTCATGGTAAGGGATTTCTCAAAGTACGCGCTGCAGATATACTCAAAGACAAGCAGTACCGAAAAGCAGCAGGAACTCTGCCAGCAGATGATCAAAAAACCGGCAGTTGATAAAGAACGATTTGAAAGAGTACTGGAGAAACACGTGTACTCGTTGAAAGACCAGTACTTTATGAACGAGTAAAAATATACACAAAGAAGTGATCGAGGAAACGGGTCTTCCATGCGGAGGCCCGTTTTTTTGTCCTCTTAATAATCTATACTTTTGACATTACTCCGAATGCAGTAATTTTGCAGGAAAAACTGTTATGAGATTCCGGCACTTCGGCAGTAATGTCGGCTCAGGGTATATATAAAGCTGCATTGTATGGCCTGTGAATAAATATAGCAATTAAACTAAGCAGTCCCTTAAATCCCCCATTGGGGGACTGTTAAAGGATGCATAATAACTAATGATTTTCTCAGCGAAGTGGGTAGCTAAAAAATAGTATCAGGAAAAATCAGTAGTTGTATAATAGAAGTCGTGAAGTCAGCCCATAGGGGGATTTAGGGGGCTTTGGGATCTATGATAAATCATATTTACTTCAGACAGTATAAAAAAAGTAATTTACATGTCGTGTTTGCTGGTCTACTCTATCTCATGGAAAAAGAGGTTACGTATGATCAAACCGGTAACGCGAAAATTTAAAATGGAAGAAGTGGACGACGATGCCGAAACTGTTGCGTACTGGCTGAGCAGAAGTTCGGCAGAGAGAATGGAGGCCATGGGATACCTGCATAAGCAAATGCTGATAATCCAGGGCTATAAAGAAATACCCCGCATACAAAAAACTACCCGAAAAATTAAGAATATCA
>CAZVRB010000160.1:0-4778 GCA_964629365.1 uncultured Leptospiraceae bacterium | reverse complement strand
ATTTAGCGGTTTCTACAATGGTAGCGTGAGGGGGTTATTTTTCAAGAATAATAATAATCTCACGCGGGGTAGAGGCGGTGACGAGTGACGGGTAACGAGTGACGGGGTTGTACTGGCTATAGATTTTAAATGCGTAAGATAAGATATGTCTGACATTGGACTTAACCCCGTCACCCGTCACTTATTTCGCGTGCTATTACCATTCGCTGCACCTCTGAAGTGCCCTCGTAGATGGTGGTGACGCGGGCGTCCCGATAGAGGCGTTCTATCTTGTATTCCCTGATATAGCCATACCCTCCGAATACCTGAAGCGCCCGGTATGCCGACCTGTTGAGGGCTTCGGTTGCATAGAGCTTTGCGATGGATGCCTCCCTGGTGAAAGGGGTCTTCAGGTCTTTGAGTGAGGCCGCTTCCCATACCAGCAGTGAGGAGGCTTCCAGTTCTACGGCCATGTCGGCGATCATGTTCTGAATGGACTGGTGTTTGGCTATGGGCTTGCCGAACTGTTTGCGCTCCGTGGCGTACTCCACGGCCTCGTGCAGGCAGGCCCTGGTCATGCCGGTGGCCTGCGACGCGATGCCGATGCGTCCGCTGTCAAGGGCGTTGAGGGCGATCTTCAGCCCCATGCCGGGTTTGCCCAGCATGCGCTCTTCGGGCACGGCACAGTCCTCGAAAAAAACTTCAACGGTGTCTGAGGCCCTGAGTCCCATTTTATCTTCTTTTTTTCCAATCACAAGTCCGGGAGTGCCGGCGGTTACCAGGAATGCGGAGAGACCGTTTTTTCCCGGTGCCGTTCTGGCCATCACGATGAACAAGCCGGCGTAGGTGCCGTTGGTGATAAATTGTTTTGAACCGTTTAGCACGTAGGTGTTTCCCTTCTTCGTGGCCGTGGTTTTCATCTCGCCGGGGTCAGAGCCCGCCCCCGGTTCGGTGAGGGCGAAGGCGCCAACGTGTTCGCCTGATGCCAGGGGGAAAAGCAATTCCCTTTTCTGTTCTTCGGTGCCGAAATTAAGAATGGGTTCGGTTACCAGGTTGGTCACGCTCAGGGTAACGGCTACCGATGCACAGGCATAAGCCAATTCCTGCAATGCAAGCGAGTAGCTTACTGCTCCCGCCTCGGAGCCCCCGTACTGGGCAGGCACCATCATGCCGAAAAGGCCGAGGCTGCCCAGTCTCTGAATTATTTCTGCGGGGTATTCCCCCTTCATGTTGTATTCCTGCGCGTATGGCTCGATCTCGCTTTTGGCGAATTCATGGGCCATGTCACGAATCATCAGCTGCTCTTCAGTGAGTGTGTGTTTCATGGGTTGTATCCTATGGGGTATATATAACGTCGATGAATACGGCCTTTTTCGCTCCCGGGTTTTTCAGGGAGTGCCGTTTGGAAGAGTCAAAGTGCAGTGTCTCTCCTTTCTTAAGCATGTGGATTTTACTGCCTACCTTTATTTCTATTTCACCCTGCAGCATGTGGATAACCTCTTCACCCTCGTGCTGGTATTTAACCTTTGGATGTTCTGATTTTGGAGGAATGGTTACCCGGAAGGTTCTCAGGTGACTTTCTTTTGGCCCGGGTGCCAGCACCTCGTACTGGTATGATTCTTCGCGAAGGGAAAAATCTTTTTTTCTCTGTTCTTTTTGCTTCTTCTCCTTCTCTGACTGAAACAGCAGGTCGGGGTCAATGGTGAGCACCCTGGATATCTTCAGGATATCTGCCACGGGGAGAAAGTCTTTCCCTTCTTCAATGGCTTTAAGGTGGGCTGCTTTCAGACCGGTTTTTTCGGCAAGCTCGTCAATGGTCATTTTCTGCCGCGTGCGCAGGTCTGCCAGTTTCTGCCCGAGTGATTGTGGTGAATTATCTTTTGTTTTCATATCCCATCCCTGCCGGAGAGTTTATATGTTCTTGGTGTTATTACAACATGTGGCGGGTTATGGCAAGTTAAATTTGATTGATGGGTGTTGTGAGGTAGAGGGTTTACCGTATGATCTCACGCTGGCGGACTTTGTCCTGGGGGATCTTCACAGTTCCGTCAACTGTTATCATGGTGAAGTTTTCATCGATGGAGACGATGGCCCCGGAGTAGGTTCTTCCGTTGTAAAGCTGTATCACCTCAAGCCGGGGGTAGTCTTTTTTCATCTGGTCAAGGGTGTCGTACTTTGCTTCAGTTGATATAGCCGCGGGCTCTTTATGAGCCAATGATTCTTTTTTTGCCGGGTCAGCAGCTTTTTCAACCGGTGTGGTGAGGGTTTTTCTCAGTTCAGTTTTCTGCTCCGGCGCAGGTGTTAGTGATGCGTTATAGGCGTAGTAACCGATAGCTGTCAGTATAAGTATGATGGCGATGAGTACAGGCCGCATGTTTTCAGCTTTTGGTGAGATCATTTTCTCTTCCTCTTGTTGTTTTATTCCGCTTTTTGTGGTGATACAGGATGATGGGTTTCTCTATATATGCGTGGTGCATTGTAGAAGGAAAGAGGAGGTTGTCAATTATATTTGAATGGGTTTGCGGTTAGATACATTTATGTCAAATGGAACATAAAAATAAAGTATTTGCCTTATCGTTTTATGTCATTTACCATGCCCCGTTGCATTTATCTTGTGAAGCAGCATAAATTTAAAAATTAAGGAGAGTTGTATGAGAATCAAATCCATTTCGTTTTTAAGCATTGCAGCAATTATACTATTACTTGTCTCAGTTACCACCTATGGTGTGGCAAAAAAGAAAGGTAAAAAACTGGAGTCTTCAGAAATTAAAGGACAGACGGTCATGTTGAAGGATATAGTTATATCTACTAAAGCCAATACCCTTTCAAAGGCTGAAGTAAAGGCTTTTGTAGACGATACACTGCCCAAGCTGCTGGGCCTGTTTGAAAAAACACTGAAACGACAGTTTGAAGCCGGCTTAGAATATTCAGATTATGATGTTGACGGTAAAAACGGACAGCCCGGTATGGTTGTGAAGGAAAATGGAGGGATCGTAAAGGCCACCTGGAACAACACGAAAGACGCACCCTATACTGCATCAGTCATCATAAAGCTGAAGAGCCTGAAGGGTATGATAATGGTGTCGGGTATTGTGAAAAAGAAAGACCCAAATGAGCCCGGCAAACCATTTAAGAAGTGGGTGCCTTTTGCGTATATGAAGAGATAGGGAATTGTAGTAAAACCATCCCGCCTGTTACCTACCGGGTTGGCGGGATGTTCGTACCATATTTTTCAATACTATCTCGATCATGTTTTTGTCATAATCGTAAAAGCGCATCACCTTCTGCCTCCAGGGCTGTTCGGTAATGCCGTGCACGAATTCAAGCCCTTCTTCACGTATCTTTTTTTCTACCGGTTCAAGGTCATCTTCCTCGAAGTAAAGCTCAACATTGTTACCACCGGTGGTTACGGGTGCATTGTTTAGAAGCATCTTGAAGTGGTCTTTCTTGTGGATGGCGAATCCTCCTTTGAAGGCCACGTTCTCCCCGTAGTCGGCCTGCACCTCCTGGCCCAGGATGGTTTCGTACAGGTTGCGCGATCTTTGTATGTCTTCAACCACGATGAGGGCGCATATGTATTTCATTTTGTTCTCCTTTTTGGCTGGTTGCGTGGCCAGGTGACTGGTATCAGTAAGGATTGTATAAAGATATGGTTTTGATCTTGTTTACAGCTGATTAAAGCTGCAGAAGCAGTAACAAAGTCGATGTGGTTAAACTGAAAGTAGTTTACCAGGGGAACAAGGGGCTTAAGCCCATTGTTCTGTATGATAAGCATAGAACTCAACAACCCCCTCTCAAGTCTCCCCCTTGAAAGGGGAAGAGGAAAGAACACTTCATTACAAAAACCCCAATATATACTTGACAATATCCATATCAGATATCATTTGGTGATATCAGGTTCAGATATCGAAATAAAATATTGAATTCCGGTAGAAATTTGATACTATAATACATACAAGCTGCAACTTACTGCTGATCGTGAAATTAAATAATACATCATAACCATAAAACGACGAGGAGACCTTGCAATGGGCAGTGTAAAAGATCTATCAATAATTGAAAAACCCGGTGTGAAAAACCCGGGGAAAGGCCGTTTTGTGTTTTCAGACCGCTATTCGGTTTTTGACTGGGGAGAGATGCCCGATCACCTGGATAAGAAGGGAGAAGCCTTATGCATGATCGGGGCGTACTTTTTTGAACTCCTGTCAGGCAAGGGAATAAAGAACCACTATATAAACCTGGTAGAGAACAATGTAATGGAAGTACACCTGCTAAACGTGATCAAGCCCGGGTTTAGCGATAACAGGTATGACTATACCGCCTATAAAGACGCCCGGTACAATTTCCTCATACCCCTTGAGGTGATCTACAGGAACACCCTTCCAAAGGGATCAAGCGTGTTCAGAAGACTGGAGGCAGGGAGCCTCAAGCTTGAAGATATAGGGCTTACCAGCATGCCAGAACCCGGACAGGTGCTTGACAGGCCGGTAGTTGAATTTTCAACCAAGCTTGAAACCACCGACAGGTACATTACAAAGGACGAGGCACGGGAGATCTCCGGGTTAAGCGAACCAGAACTGGACAGGATCATGGAAATGACATTAATGGTCAGTTCAATAATAACAGAAGAAGTGGGGAAGGCGGGCCTTGTGAACGAGGACGGCAAATTTGAGTTCGGCATGGATCAGGACAGGAATATCATACTGGTGGACGTGCTGGGGACCCCGGATGAATGCAGGTTCACGTATGATGGAATGACGGTAAGCAAGGAATTGACCAGGGAATTTTACCGATCCAGC
>CAZVRB010000159.1:0-5042 GCA_964629365.1 uncultured Leptospiraceae bacterium | reverse complement strand
GCTGAACTCTTCCATAAGCCCCGCGGAGAGCTCCTTCAGGGCATCGGCGTTTTCCCTGAGTACATCAGTATTCTGGGCGTTCTGCTGCACGGCCTTGTTGGTCTGTTCTATGGACTGCAGAATATCATCCATGGCCTTTTCCTGCTCATTCATGGATATTTCGATCTGCTCGGATTTCTGTTTCACCACGTCAGTTCTGTTGTTCATTTCTCCCTTAATAGATTCAAGGGCCTCTATCTCGCTAAATGCAATAGTTGACTGTTCCTGTATACGATTGATACTGTCAACAAGCATTGAAATAAACCGTATCATGTCGGCGATGATCTGGCTTCCCCGCTCCACGTCATTACTGTTTTTCCCGATAATCTCGGCAATCTGCTTCAGTTCCTGGGATGAGTTATCAGAAAGTTTTCCAATTTCTTCTGCAACAACCGCAAATCCCCTGCCAAACTCTCCCGCCCTGGCAGCTTCAATGGTAGCATTCAACGACAGCAGGTTGATCTGGTCAAAGAACTGTCCGATTATTTCTACAACCTTGAGAATCTCACCGGAATTTTCAGATATCTTGCTGTTAATATCCTCCAGAGAAGATGAGGCATGCTCGCCGGTTTTGGTTAATTCGATCAAAGATCCGAACTGTGTGGCCAGTTCTCCCCCGTAGCTGTTCATCTTCTCAGCAGAAGCAGACATACGCTCAATGCTTGCGATAAGATCATGTATGGACTGGTTCTGCTCTTTACTGACATATCCAACACTCACGGCATTGGCAGATATCTCTTCAATAGTGGATGAAAGCTCCTCCACCGTAGCGGCCTGCGACTGGGCGTTATCAGAGAACTGGTTGATCACGGATACATTGTTATCAATGGACAGGTTCAGCCGCTGCGACGCGTTGCGTATGGTATCCATGAGGGATCGTATTCGCTTCACCTGCTCCCGGTTTCTCCCGGATTCTGACTCGGCCTTTGATATAGCGGCGTTCAGAAATTTTTCAATTGCCATGCAGATAGAAAACACCATGAGAAGTGTAACCACCCCATCAACCATGGTTGTACGGGCAACCTCGGCAAAGATGCCTTCAGCGGTTGGAAGGGCAATAATAAAATAGTATATAATGTGGGCCGCAACGAAAGATGTAATGATCAGAGAAGAAATCAGGTATGAGCAAAACAACGTGGCAAACGCGGTATCAACGAACATGAAGTAACCCATTGAGACACCGGCGATATGTACCGGGCGCACCATGAAACCTGCTATGGCAATAATGCACGAAAGAATCCCCATAACATTGGCACCAGCTATAACCCTTCCGCTTCTAACAAGCAGAATACTTGTAATAGCCGCGGTAACCACCGGCACCGAGGGTTTGATTATACTTAAGAACCGATCATGCCCCGCAGACAACGCAGAGAAAGAAAGCACCAGCATAAGCATGATGAAGATTAAATCCATGATATACAAAAACTGCGCTTTTTTATAGAGGACGAAGTTCCCTTCATCAACATTCTTGAGAAAGAACGAATTAATCCCGGTAAATAAACTTTTCATCGTCCACTCCAGTTAAATATCTGTATATAAGGACACATTACTATCTATATTATTATACAATTATTATTATAATATCACTAAATATTTTTTAATAATATTTTAATTACTTTTTCCATATTTCTGGGAATGCAAATGGTTTTAGAATTACATTCGATAAAATTTACGAGGTCATGAAGAATGTCAATAATAGTATCACGCAGAGACGCGGGGAACGTGGAGAGTTCGTGCCCTTCCTCAGCGTCTCCGCGCCTCCGCTTGATACCAATTGGGTATTAGTGAATCACATAATTACTTGTCTTATTCTTTCTCTACATGCAGGTTGACAAACACCGTACTCATGATGTGGTACACTGCCCCGTTCACTACCCACATGGGCAAGGCGATATAGTCAATAAACCTGAAGGCAGACTGTTCCCAAAGGAACAGGTATTCGCCAGTGAGGGCAAGATACAGGTACCCGTTTACCCATTCCAGGATAAAGCCGGTTAAGGCAACTACCAGGATATTAATAAGCCAGTGTACCCTTCGCGGCCGTAACACAGCAGCGTACAATATATAGAATACGATCACCGACATGGCCCAGTTGCCCATGGTCTGGAAAGAAAACCAGTGATATTGAGAACCTGGATACACCCACCCCCAGTTACCGGTAACCCCGTGGTATAACCAGTTCTGAAAGAGTTCAAGTATCCAGAGCATTGGGGCGATATACAGCACCTGTCGCAATACAGCAGCAATATGTGGTCGCACATTCTTCATCTATTTTCTCCCTTTTACTCCCCATATGACGTGGTGGGAACATTTCCCGGTTCGGCCGGGTCACCGGTAAGATCCTTTTCTGACTTAATGCCGAAGAAAAGATATCCCATGGCAATGAGAAAATTCACATACCAGGGCAGGGAAACTCCGCTTCCCGATATATCCAGAATGAAATTGATGAGGATAACCGGGGCAAGTGACATGGCCGTTAGACTGAGAAGAGCCCCGTAATTAAGCTTTGAGTTCAGCACCGCTTTCATGAGCAGACCGAATACCGTATATAAAAGCACCTGCATGAACCTGAACAAAAAGATACCCGCAAGCATGAAGGGGGCAAAGAAGATCATAAACCATTTCGCAAAGAGGTTTATCCAGTATGTAGCATCCTCCTGGCCAAATTCAAGGTTTTCCACGTTTTCAAGGGTATACACCCGTGTCTCGTTGTCATTCTTTTTCATGTACACCTGTGTACTGGTGATAAGTATTCGGGCACCGGTCTGTTCAATGGATGTATATTTTCCGGTAGTATCGATTATTATTTTTTCCTGTTCACCATCAGCTTCCATTGTAATCAGGTAAGGACGATTCTGCGGGGTTGAAAGCCTGCCGTTTTTAATGGTCACCCTTGGCATCTGCTGCACTACCTGCGTGGATGACTGCTGCACGAACTGGTTGATACCAGCGTTCATCTCAAGCAGCACTGGAATACCTGTTATCAACACCAGGATGAGAAGAAATACTATGGAAAGCCCGTACCAGTTGCGGGCTACATCACGGTAGAAATCCTTAGAAAAAAATGACATGAAAATAGCGTGAAAGAGGTTGTATTTTCGCACAGGTTCCTCCTTGTTGGTTTTGCTAATCTTTATCTGCGATATTTCTTCTGTCAATTATTAAACCGGATAAATTTTTAAGGATTTACCACAGGGGTGCAGAGATACAGAGAAAGGATTTTTATATTTTTTATCGCAAGGGCGCAAGGGGCTCAGAGAGAAACTGCCATAGACCTGTGTTGAGGCTGTCGAAACATACGTACAGATTTACACAGCAATTACATCATTTTTTAACCGCAGATTCACAAAGTTAAGTGAAATACCTGATCATTATTTTTCCATGAAAAAGTAAAAATAATCTTTGACATGTAATGTTGTATGCGTCATTATGAAATCGATTTCATGATTATAACGATACTTTTAATGGAATACTGATGAAGATATGTAATTTCGGATCAATAAATATTGACCACGTCTACAAAATTCCACATTTCGTACGGGCCGGTGAGACCATTGACAGCAGCTCATACTCCATCTATCCCGGCGGCAAGGGGTTAAACCAGTCAATAGCCCTGGCAAGGTTTGGCTCCAGCGTATATCATGCCGGAGCTGTTGGCAAAGAAGATACCTGGCTCCTGGAAATGATGCAGAAAGAAGGCATCAATACAGAAAATGTTCTCACCAGGGACAACCCCGGCGGGCATGCCGTCATCCAGGTCTCCCCATCGGGAGAAAACGCAATATTCATTCACGGTGGGGCCAACAGGTCTTTCACCAGGCCGGAGATACGTTCCATCATGGACTGCTTATCAGAAGGAGATTATCTCCTGTTGCAGAATGAAATTAATGAAATTCCCTTTATCATTGAGACCGCACATCAGAAAAAAATCAAAATTGTGCTGAATCCCGCTCCCATGACAGACGCTGTACATGAGTATCCACTACAACTGGTTGATATGCTGATAGTAAACCAGATTGAGGGTGAAGAACTGGCCTGCCAGTCTGACCCGGAAAAAATAGTACATGCGCTCAATCAAAAGTACAGCGATGCATCCATAGTATTAACTCTGGGTTCAGGGGGCGCCATGTTCTGCAACGCTGATCAGGGTACTGTTCGTGTGCCTGCATACGAAGTTGAAAGCATCGACACCACCGCGGCAGGTGATACGTTCACGGGATACCTCGTTGGAGCTCTTTGTTCCGGCATTCACGTTACACGGGCGCTGGAAAAAGCCTGCAGGGCTGCCTCTATTTGTGTGACCAGGCCCGGTGCAGCAGGGTCAATTCCTTCCATTCATGAACTGGACGTGTGAATTATAGAATTAAAGTAATATTCAACCCGGGAGAGATATCTCATGAGAAAAAAACGTGTTATCATCGATGCAGATCCAGCCACGGGGGTACCGCTTAGAGATGTTGATGATGGGCTGGCCATCCTTTTTCTGCTGGCTTCACCGGAAGTGCATCTTGAAGGTATAACGGTAAACTTCGGCAATGTGAATGCTGAAAAGGGGACAGAAGTTGCGAAGAAACTGCTGCACGTAACCGGAAGGGATATCCCGGTCTTCACCGGTGCGGCATCAAAAAAGCAGCTGGGCACCCCCAATCCCGCGGTTGATTATTTAATCGAAACCGTGAACAGCAACCCCGGTGAGATATCATTACTTGCCGTGGCTCCGCTTACCAACGTCGCTACTGCAATGATGCTTGATACACATTTCGCCGAAAACCTTGCAGAACTTGTCATCATGGGAGGAAGCATCGACTTCGGCATATTCGCACATCTCGGGGAGTTCAACTTTCACCTGGACGGCATGGCTGCTTCAATTGTCATCAATACTGATGTGCCAAAAACACTGATAACCATGGACGTCATTTCAAAGGCTGTTTTTACTGACACACACCTGGATATTCTGAAGAAGGGGAAAGGCACGGTGAACAATTACATTGTCAATGCTATAG
>CAZVRB010000158.1:0-5045 GCA_964629365.1 uncultured Leptospiraceae bacterium | reverse complement strand
CACGAATCTCATAATTGCTTTCCTCCTAAAGGTTACTCCAGCACATCTTTATATCAAGCACCGGGGTACCGTTCACGGCATCAAGCCCTTCAACGTAGATGGTAGTACCCTCGACATGATGGATCCGTACGTCCTGTATGGCAAGACGTGAAAGGCGATCAGGTGTCCGTGAGGCGAATACTCCCACCTTCTTGCTGTCAAGTCCCCTCTTAAAAACAGATTTCACCGGGCGGGACCTGTGCAGGTAGTATATGACGGTTATATTCTTTTCGTCCTCCAGCCTGTACATAAAGGGTTCCTGGGATTCAAGAAGCTCAATCCTTGATGTTCTGTCTTTCGATTCAAGGCCGAAGCCTGTGGATGCCCGTTCCTGGCTGTTCACCACGAATCCTATTGGGTAGATCAGTACCGGGTGTATACCATCATACATGCAGCTTGTACAGATATTTTTTCCGTCTACAATGCATAGTGCATCAGGTGTGCAGGTGTTTCCGCATTTTACGCATTTTGTAGTCATAGATCGTTCAGAAAACTCCTGTAATTTTACTTGACAATAAAACTGAATATTATCATATTGAAAATGATAATCATTGTCAATAAGAAGATTGTCAACATAATTTTGGCAAAAAGAAAGAGGGCATGAAATGCGGGAACAACCCTGGTGGTACAACCGGTTGAAAGAATCAGGTGCACGGTTAACGGAGCCAAGAGAAATAGTGTTAAAAATACTGCATGATTCAAATGACCACCTCTCTGCAACTGATATTTACGTGCAGGCCCACCGGTTGAATCCTTCTATCGGGTTAACCACCGTATACCGAACCCTGGACATGTTTGCCCAGCTGGGTATCGTTCAAAAATTTGAATTCGGCGAAGGAAAGGCTCGTTTTGAATTAATGGATAGTCCCGATGGGAAGGGGCACCATCATCACCTTGTTTGCCTGAAATGTAAAAAAATAATCGATTACAGCGATATGATGGATGATGAAAAAGAATTTCTTACCAAGATTGAAGGGCAGCTTGAAATTAAGCATAATTTTAAGATACTTGACCACCTGATACGTTTTTATGGCGTATGTAATGAGTGCAAGGTAGAATAAAAATTTTTCTCTATTAGTGAAAATGATTATCATTATCAAATAGTACGATCAGGAGGAATATAATGATACTATGTATAACATCAACGGGAAAGGATCTTGATGCACAGGTAGACCCCCGTTTCGGACGTTGCGGGTATTTCATATTTGTAAATACTGACACCATGGAATACGAGGCATTCGACAACAGTGCTGCCGGGGCCACGGGTGGAGCGGGCATCCAGTCTGCCAGGTTTGTGGCTGACCAGGGTGCTTCCGCGGTACTTACGGGAAACCTGGGCCCAAACGCCACGCAGGCCCTGCAGGCGGCAGGCATCCAGATGCTGCTTGGCGCAGGCGGTGTCACCGTAAGGCAGGCAGTTGAAGGTTTTAAGAAGGGTGTGTACACAGAAGCAAACGCCCCGTCGGTGGAATCTCACTTTGGAATGGGTGCGGGTGCAGGAATGGGTGCCGGCCGAGGAATGGGTTCAGGCCGCGGCATGGGCCAGGGCATGGGTTCCGGCCGCGGTATGGGCGGAGGATCAGGCACCGGTCGCGGCATGGGCCGTGGCCAGGGTATGGGTGCCGGTATGGGTACAGGTGGTGGTGCAGCAACTGGAAGGGGTCAGAGCCCCGGTCAGTCACCGGACACTACCCCTTCAGGTGCTGAACTGGAATCACTCAGGGAACAGGCCAGGCAGATGGAAGACCAGCTTGGCGCAATTCAGAACCGGATACAGGACATTGCTGGAAGAGAGCAGGTGAAGCCAGGGGTCAGAGCCCCGGCAGGAGCCCCGGTAGTCGTTGACGAGGAATTATGTACCGGCTGCGGACTCTGCGCAGACGTGTGCCCGCGAAATGCTATAACCATCAAAAACGCTGCCGAGATAGACCCCGCACTGTGCACCGGGTGCGGTATATGCGTGCGGGAATGTCCCGTGCAGGCGTTACAGCTGGTTTAGGCAGCTATAGCCATCCCTGAGATGGGATTTCGCTCGACGCCGTGCTGAGCGAAGCCGAAGCATACACGCAGATTTAAGTGAATAGTGAGAAGTGAAGTATGATCAGGAATGTTAAGGAGTAACAAAATATAATGAAAGATACTGTAAAGATCGCCATATCAAGCGGCAAAGGGGGGACGGGAAAGACATTCATCGCCACCAACGTGGCCCGTGTCCTTGCAAAAAACGGACGGCAGGTGCGTTACCTGGACTGTGACGTGGAAGAGCCCAACGGGCACCTCTTTTTGAACCCCGTAATCAATCAGCAGGAAGATGCCATAGTGTATTCACCCACGGGAATCAATAATGACAAATGTACTGGATGCGGCTTGTGCGAGGAGAATTGCATGTATAACGCCATCGCCGTCATCAACAACAAGGCATTGCTGTTTCAGGATCTCTGTCACATCTGTGGCGCCTGTACACTGGTTTGTCCGGAGAATGCCATAATTGAGACGGACAGGGTTATCGGTACCCTGCTGCATGGAACCAGTGATACCATTGATGTGCATTACGGTTTACTGAAAACTGGAGAGGGTGGAATGTCCCCCCGCCTTATCAAAAAAGTTAAACAGCATATGGGGGAGGGGGTGAATATACTCGATTCTGCTCCCGGAACATCATGCCCGGTTGTTGAAACAGTGAGTGACGTTGACCTTTGTGTACTGGTAACCGACCCCACACCCTTTGGTATCAACGACCTGAAGCTTTCCGTTGACATGTGCAGGGAAATCGGCATGGAACCGGTGGTGCTGGTAAACAGGGCGGAAGAGCTGAACGACGCGTTGCGTGATTACTGCACTGATGAGGAACTGGAAGTAATCGGCGAAGTGCCTGATGACAGGGCAATCGCCGAATGCTACTCGGGTGGAGATCTTGCCGTGGAAAAGCTGCCTGAATACGCCGATATCATTGCTGAAATAGCAGAGAAAATCATGAAGCGGGCACAACAGCCCCGTACACCGGCAAAGAAAAAAGAACGTGTTGAAGTTCATGCGGGTGAAAACCTGATGCAGGTGGGCACTAAAAATGCATCTCCCGAACATAATTCTAAAGAGATTGTGGTAATAAGCGGCAAAGGGGGGACGGGAAAGACCTCCATCGCGGCGGCCTTTTGTGCCCTCGAGAAAAACCTGGTAATCGCCGACTGTGACGTGGACGCGGCAGACCTGCACCTTGTACTTTCACCGGAAGTGATGGAGAAGGGTGCCTTCAGTGGCGGATTGATGGCAGGCATCGATCCGGAAATGTGTATTGGATGCGGAGAATGTTTTGATCATTGCCGCTTTGACGCAATACAAGAAGTAGAACATGAAGGTAAACCCGTATACCAGGTTGACGAGATCTCCTGCGAAGGATGCGGTGTATGCAGGATAGTGTGTAACTATGACGCGGTAAACCTGGATGTTTCCATCAACGGTGAATGGTACGTGTCATCTACCCGTTTTGGACCCATGAGCCACGCGAAGCTTGGCGTTGCCGAGGAAAACTCGGGTAAACTGGTAAGCCTTGTGCGCAACAAGAAGGATGAGATTGCCGGTAAGTGTGGTCAGCACAGGGCTCTTATCGACGGATCACCCGGAACCGGCTGCCCGGTTATCGCATCAATTACCGGTACCGATTATGCCCTTGTGGTAACTGAACCAACAGTGTCGGGTGTGCACGACCTTCGGCGTGTAATGGATGTGATCAACTTCTTTAACGTAAAGTCGGGTATCATCGTCAACAAGTACGATCTCAACCCGGAAAAGACAGATGAGATAGAAACTATCGCGGAGATGAGTAATAGCCAGTTTTTGGGGGTTATCCCTTATGATAAATCAATAACCAGGGCACAGCTTGAGGGTCTCTCTGTGGTAGAATATACGGACAATGAAACTACGAAGAAGATCAGGGAAATATGGGAAAAAATTTCAAGCACAATATACGAGAAGGAAACCACATGATATCATTCGGCCCGGTACCATCAAGACGCCTGGGGCAGAGCCTTGGGGTGAATAACATTCCCCCAAAGGTTTGCAGTTACGCGTGTGTATACTGTCAACTTGGAAAAGCCATCAAGATGCAGGTGAACAGGGAAGAGTTTTACTCCACTGACCTGATCCAGAAGGATGTAGAGAAGAGAATTCGTGATGCCCGTTCGCGAAACGAAAAAATTGACTATCTCTGTATCGTGCCTGATGGTGAGCCCACCCTTGATGTACATCTTGGTGATACTATTGACGTTCTTAATAATACAGGAATAAAAACAGCTGTTATCAGTAATGCTTCCCTGGTTGACCGTCAGGACGTACGTGATGATCTGGCAAAGGCCAGCTGGGTATCCCTGAAAGTTGACGCGGTAAGCACGGATACCTGGAAGAAAATCAACAGGCCCCACCGGGCACTTGAACTTGACCGCATGATGGATGGAATAAAGGAATTTGCCGCCTCGTACAATGGTGTTCTGGCTACCGAGACCATGCTGGTTAAAGGGATAAACGATGATGTGGATGAGCTGCAGAAGGTGGCTGCATTCATTGGCTCATTTCAGCCAGACGTGGCATACGTTTCTATTCCCACCAGGCCACCGGCGGAAAAATCAGTGGAACTGCCGGACGAGGATACTATTAACAGGGCTTTCCAGGTGTTCAGCGGCAGCGTTAATCACGTGGAATATCTCATTGGCTATGAAGGTAACACCTTTGCTTTCACCGGAAATGTTGAAGAAGATATTTTGAGTATCACTTCTGTACATCCAATGAGACAGGATGCGGTTGAAGAGTTTCTGGAAAAATCCAAAAGCAACTGGCACGTTATACGAAAAATGATAGAAGATGAACGGCTGGTTGAAACGGAATATGGCGGGAAAAGGTTCTATATGCGAAAGCTGTAACAAGATGTTAGTTGATGTTCTATTTGATGTGTATATATAAAAATAAAACACTGGGAAGGGGTGGTTCCGGTTGTTGAACAGGATAAATTGCAC
>CAZVRB010000157.1:0-5163 GCA_964629365.1 uncultured Leptospiraceae bacterium | reverse complement strand
GTATACGTTGAAAATGCTCCATCACCAGTCACCCACACTCTCTACTTTTGCTACTACATCAATTTTATTCGCCAATCAATCTTCTAAAAACAGTGCCGGGCGGACGTTCCCATCCGCCCCGGCTGCTGTTATACATAATTACCAATACTAACAATCTCACATCACAATTATTATATTGAGTATGATACACCAAAGGTTACCCAATGATGGTATCTATCATTATAATAATTTGCTTTAGCAAGGTCATCTGCAGGAGTGTATGCAAAATTATATGAAGATGAGAAGCTAACCCCTGATGTTGCAGTAACTGAAACCTTTGCCAAAGCACCAACATCACTGAAACCTCTCCGTGCCCTTTGATCACCACTTTCGTAGGTAACCGGATATGATGCATACCAGAAATATGCACCCCATGCACCAAGATGCAATGTCGCACTTTCTGTCAAATTAAAGGTATGACCAAGTGATAACTTGTAATAAAAGTCTTTTGCATTTTCCTGGTCACCATTCTGCTCATCAGGACGATAATACCACGATACAAGGAACTTTGGTGACAATGGTAGTTTGCTAAATGTTATTGAAGGCGCGACCTCTGCAAAGTCATTCCAGTCCTTGTTGCCCAAGTCCCTTGATCTTGGATAATAGAAATAAGATAGTTTTAATCCAAGTGTTATATTATCATTAACAACTCCCTTTGAATATGTAAGTATGAAGTCAATGCCTTCCCATTCCCTTTCAAGAAGAGTACTTGCTTCATCACCAGCCATGAGGGATTCTGCAATTTCTCCACCTACATAGAGGTAAAAATCACTGAATCCATAACCAACCCACGGGAAGAATACTCCTCGAGTAGCATCACCATTGCCATTTGCATCTCCTTCACCATCTCCATATCCATAAAATGAAAATCCTCTCCAGAAGTAGTCACTGTTATACTGAATACCAGCATCCACTCCCAGTGGTTCAGCCTGTGCGACCATTGGCATAAAGCATGCCACCGCCAAAAGAATTACGAGCGTACTTTTCAGTAGCTTCATCTGAAACCTCCTAATATATTGATTAAATGTTGTGGGCGAAAGTAGTTAATTACCCCATTCGGGGCGGACGGGCGTATATGATATGTATTCATTTTTTGATAGCATACCACTATCCACCTTATTAAAGTCAAATCGGTCAAGTATATTTTTTTAAAATTTATATATTGATCACCATAATTAGGAATATTGTTGTAATACTTAACAATCAATTCGAAATTATCGCAATATTTCACCACATTCTGGAATATTTTGCTCATATTAATTATTTTAATCATAATAATTGTTTTAGCACCGTACTCTGCGGCTCAATGATTACCTTGTTCACTATCGAGGGGTCCGGAACATATGAACGATGATCTTCACGTTTGAGAGAGTAGCATCATGACGAAGGTGAACAGGAAACTCAAAAGCAGCATTACTCATTACCTTAATTGTATACTGCCTTGAGGATGAAGTCCACCAAAAACTTTCTATTTTTTTCAATGCAGGGTATCCCACTGCTTATCATACAATATTCCCCCGTGTAGTACATATCCTCCCATTATATTTATTTTTTTATTTGACAGAAGTCCGGCTTTCTTTACATTTGCTCTCGGAGGGTTGTCTGAGCGGTCGATAGAGGCGGTCTTGAAAACCGTTGGGTTAATAGCCCCGAGGGTTCGAATCCCTCACCCTCCGCATTTTTTCAGGAGAGATGCCCGAGTGGCCGAAGGGGGCTGCCTGCTAAGCAGTTGTACCAATTACGGTACCGAGGGTTCGAATCCCTCTCTCTCCGAAGCTTCAATGATTATTACAGGTGGTTAACCTCCTTGAAATCATACAACACGATTGTTGAAAAAATTAAAGGTATTGAGATACAGGATACCTGGTATTATTATGCCGCCTACATCCCATTCATAGGCTGGCTAATCCCCCTCTTTTCAAGGGAAGATGACCCTGATGCCCAGTATCACGGGAAAACGGGGTTAATTCTTTCAGTCGCATGTATCTTATCAGTGCTATTTCTATTTTTACTGAATTTCATAACCCCAATAGACTGGCGAATTTTCAGGCTCATACTGGTAGTGCTGATCTACTGCCTCTACGCCCTGTATGCAGGAACACTTGTGGCAGGAATATTTTCCGTGTATCGGAATACAAGGGTGCAGTGGGATTTTCTGCAAAAAATTATTGATATAATGCCCGTATAAGGTATTCTATATGAAAAATGCGTCCATAGCTCAGTTGGATAGAGCGTCGGACTACGAATCCGAAGGCCAGAGGTTCGAATCCTCTTGGACGCACATTATTTCTTACCGCTAAAACCCCGGAGAAATATCCAGGTTAAATATGACTTCCCATGAAACATTTATGCGTACAGCACTAAAACTGGCACATGAGGCAGCAGGCAATGGTGAAATTCCCGTGGGTGCGGTTATAGTGCGCGGCGGGGTCATCATCGGCTCCGGCATGAACCGTAACCGTGAACT
Source organism: uncultured Leptospiraceae bacterium (assembly GCA_964629365.1). Classification (GTDB taxonomy): domain Bacteria; phylum Spirochaetota; class UBA4802; order UBA4802; family UB4802; genus M55B154. The sequence continues at coordinate 2,657 of CAZVRB010000157.1, read as the reverse complement.
GCAGAACCCCACCCGTCACGCCGAGATGATGGCCATAGAAGAAGCATGTGGTGTAACCGGCAATGAACGGCTGAATGGATGCAGTATCTACGTCACCAAAGAACCATGCGCCATGTGTGCCGGCGCCATCGTCCATGCCCGTATCGATGAGGTGTATATCGCTGCCGAAGATCAACGTTTCGGCGCATGTGGTACCGCCCTGCAGGTATGCGGAAACCCGCAGTTGAACCATGTCCCCCGCATTCATTTTGATGTACTTCGCGAAGAAGCATCATCCATGCTCTCATCGTTTTTTCAAAATATCAGGGAAAAAAGAAAATAAGTATTTTATTTGCATCCTGCACACTTCAGGTGTATCATCTAACAGTTAAGTCGAAAAAAGTGAACACGAAAGCCGGGAGGACTGATGATAGTGAAGTTACTTATTACCATAATTGGATGCACCCTGCTCACTGCCGGATGCTGGGGACCCCGTCCATCATCACTCGGTGTTGAGAAAGGGAAACTCAAGAAGTGCCCGGATACCCCGAATTGCGTATCATCCCAGGAAGAGGGAAGTCATTTCATTGAGCCTGTTAAATACAGTGGTACCCTGAAAGACGCCCGGAGTGCCCTGCTTGACATTCTGAAGAACATGAAACGGACAGAGGTGGTAATCAGCGAAGATAACTATATACACGCCGAAAGCACTTCACTGCTATTCCGTTTCGTTGACGACGTGGAATTCTACCTGGACGACAGCGCCAAACTCATCCACGTACGGTCTGCATCACGGGTTGGGCGTTCGGATTTAGGGGTCAACAGAAAGCGGGTTGAAGGGATACGGAATAAATTTGAAACCATGCAGGGGACAGATAATCCCTGAACTTCTATTTTCACTCAGGGGTTTCTTCCATCTTCTTTGTCAGTATTTCTTTTCCCAGCACAGAACCACCGTGACCGCACCATTCACCTTCGAGGCGTCGTCCGTCGTCAACAATCCTGTATGTCACGATGCCAAACCACCCCCCTTCGCTGTCGGTATATGCCACTGAAAAACAATCACCATTCACGATCCCGGTTCCAACATAGTGGGTCCCGACTTTCCAGGCCATCCTGTAAGAATCACCATTTCTCTCAATCATAGCCGTACCCGCATAAGAACCTTTCCCGCCGGGATTGCTTCCGGTAACATCATACGTGCCTGAAAGATCAGCCCCAAAAAGGATGCCCGAATTGAGCAGTCCAAACATCACTACTGCATATAACAGCCTCATCACACTAACCTCCGTGATTATACTATTACAACCCTGTCATTTTTTAATGATGTTATCTCTCCAATAATAACCGGCGATTCGCCGGAGTTTTTAAGGGCATTCAGAGCGGCATCAGCATCTTCACTGGTGAAAACCATCATAAGCCCTATTCCCATGTTAAAGGTGGTAAACATTTCTTCCTCTTCAACCTCCCCTTCTTTCTGCAACAGGTTGAATATGGCAGGTATATTGAAAGAAGATCGTTTAATAGTAGCAGCACAGGTTTGGGGCAATATACGTGGAATATTTTCATAAAACCCGCCGCCGGTTATATGCACGATACCGCGGGGAACAACTCCGTTGTCAAGGCATGACAATACCGCCTGCACGTATATCTTTGTGGGTTCAAGAAGAACCGGCCCCAGTGTCCCGCCCAGGTCGTCAACTTTCGTTTCAACAGTATATTTTTTCACATTAAACAGTATCTTCCGTACCATGGAAAAACCGTTAGAATGTATTCCAGAAGAAGGAAGTCCAACTATCACGTCACCAGGTTTTATTCCGCTTCCGTTTATTATTGACGCCCTGTCAACAACTCCTACCGAGAAACCCGCTATATCGTAATCATCAGCCTCCATCACGTCAGGGTGTTCAGCAGTTTCGCCGCCAATGAGTGAACATCCCGCCTGCCTGCAGCCTTCTGCCAGGCCGCGAACCACGTCCACCATCACATCTTCCCTGAGTTTTCCGCAGGCTATATAATCAAGGAAAAACATGGGACGGGCACCCGACACCACGATATCATTCACGCACATGGCAACCGCATCAATCCCGATGGTATCATGCCTGTTCATCATCCGTGCCACCTGCAGCTTGGTTCCCACCCCGTCCGTTCCGGACACCAGCACGGGATCTTTCATCTCGGGGAATGATCCGGAAAAAAGCGCGCCGAACCCACCTATATCAGTTATCACCCGTTCATTGAAGGTTGACTTGACTATATCCCCGATACGTTTAACGAACCTGTTCCCACCATCTATATCAACGCCGGAATCCCTGTATGTTATACCCATAATAATAGCTCCTGTTTCAGTCGTTAGGTACTCTATTGTGCACTACGCCGGTTTATGCAACAGTATTTTACTTGCATCTTCTAAACATGCAAATTATTTTTAACCCTCATTGCAAATTTGAGAATGAAAAATTTTTATTTATAATAATGTACAAAATTGCAATTTACATAATTTTTTAAAACCGCAGATAAACGCAGATGAACACGGATAATTAGTGAATAGTGCAAACTATAAAACTTAAGACTCTTCACCAATACCCAATTAGTATCACGCGGAGGCGCAGAGACGCTGAGAAAGGCACGGAACTCTCCGCGTTCCCCGCGCCTCCGCGTGATATCAGTTTAGTAAA
>CAZVRB010000156.1:0-5168 GCA_964629365.1 uncultured Leptospiraceae bacterium | reverse complement strand
CTTCGGGATCTGATGCTGGTGCTTTCTGACCATCCAGCCCCTTTTTCATCATACTACCCATCTGGTTGCCAAGGTCGGACATGTTCACCATCATGCCGTTCCAGTTCATGTTGTTGAGGTAGGAATCCTGCAGGGAGTTGCCCCTTGAATAGTCATAGAGGGTCATGAGGCTGCCCTGCACGAAGGTGCTCAATGCCTTGCTGGGTGAGGGGTCGTTAACAAGTGACCCCGCCGCGCTTGAGGCGGTCTGGATACCGGCCATCACCAGGTGGCGGTCGATGTTCTTGTAGTCGAAGCTGAATTCGTACCACGACTATCTTCTAACAGTCAGGCACCGTAAGGCAGATGCATAATGACACGGGGAAAAAGTATACGAGATAGCCACATCGTTCGTTCCGATAACAGTAAGTAAAACTACAAATCCTTTCTCTGTACCTCTGAGTCTCTGTGTTTACTAATTATCAGTATTAGTACTCGTGTGCCTCGATTTCACCGTTGAGTACCATGAGGCCGTTCATGGCCAGGGCTTCCATTTCGTCTTCTCCGGGATATACGTGTATAGACGCAAGTTTTGCAACACGTTTTTCAAGCTGATCAATGATCACCTGGTTGTACGCTATACCACCGGTGAGAAGGATGCCGTCAACGTCTCCCTCCAGCACGGTGTACATGGCACCAATCGCCTTTGCCACCTGGTATATCATTGCGTCCAGCACCAGGGCGGCCTCTTCATCACCGTTATTGATCTTTTCAATAACCTCCCGCACATCACCGGTTCCCAGGTATGCCATGATGCCGCCCTGTCCTACCATCATTTTTTTTACTTCTTTAATTGTGTATTTTCCAGAGAAACACAGTTTTATCATGTCCCCCATTGGCAGGGTGCCGCTTCTATCAGGTGAGAAGGGGCCTTCTCCGTCAAGGGCGTTATTCACATCGATGATCCTTCCCCCGCGGTGTGCGGCAACGGAAATGCCCCCTCCCATATGGGCCACGATGAGGTTGAGTTCTTCGTATGGCCTGCCTGTTTCCCGGGCATGTTTACGGGCAATGGCCTTCTGGTTAAGGGCATGAAATATTGGTTTTCTTCTGAAAAGAGGGTGCCCGGCAAGACGTGCAACCTCGTCCATCTCGTCAACCACGGGAGGGTCTGCCACGAATGCTTCTGCTTCATCTATATCACCTGCAAGTGCATCCGCGATCAAACCACCAAGATTGCTTGCGTGCTGGGTTGAAGCAGCCCCTTTTCTCAGGTCATCTTTCATTGTATCATTGATACGATAAATTCCCGATGGAACGGGCCTGAGAAGTCCTCCCCGGGCCACGATGATTCGTATATCATGCAGGTCAATATTGTCTTTTTCCAGTTCTTCCAGTACATGCTTTTCCCTGAATGCATACTGGTCCATCATGTCAGCAAACTGTCCCAGTTCATCTGTACTATGAGATATGGATTGTTCCAGGATCCTGTTTGTACCATCATACACGGCTATTTTGGTTGAGGTAGATCCCGGGTTTATGGCCAGCACCAGTTGTTTACTCATAAGAATATTCTCCCGAAATTATTTGTCAAAATCCACGCTTGCGGCAAGCATTATGCTGTTGAGTTTTACATCCTCAGAATCAGTGCGGGAGGTAAGCACCGCGGGTACCGATGCCCCCAGTATCACACAGGCCGGGTTTGCACCGGCAAAATAGACAATGGATTTGTACAGCACATTGGCCGCCTCTATATTCGGAGAAAGCAGGATGTCCGCGTCACCCCCCACCCCGTTGTCAAGCCCCTTGTACTCCGCGCTTTGCTTATACACCGCGTTGTCGAAAGACATTGGTCCCTCTATAACACAATTGCGTATCTGTCCCCGCTGTGCCATTTTCGAAAGCAGTGCGGCATCCATTGTGGCCTGCATTTTCTGATGCACCAGTTCAAAAGCCCCCAGTGCTGCCACTTTAGGCATTTCGATACCAAGCTTGCGCATCAAAAATACCGCGTTTTTCACAATGGCGATTTTCATATCAAGGTCAGGAGCAATATTCAGGGCACCGTCGGTAAGGGCGAATACCTTGTGGTAATGGGGCAATTCGATAATACCTACATGCGAAAGTGTATCACTCTGGCGCAGGTTGAATTTTCGGCTGAGTATGGGCCTGAGAAAGGATGAGGAATCAACCATACCTTTCATAAGTATGTCCCCTTCACCATCATGTATCATCTTTACAGAGGTGACTGCCGCGCTTACCGGGTCGGCCTCGTGTACTATGGATATACCCGTGAGATCATACCCCTCATGCGAAGCGATTTTCTCAATTTCTTCCGTGTTTCCAACCAGCACAGGTTCAACTACACCCTTGTCATATGCCCTGAATACAGCATCAAGAACATGGTCATCCTGCGCGGCTGCAACAACCAGTTTTTTCTTTTGCCCGTCTGTCTTTATGGTTTTAAATATATCATCAAGTGTGCGATACATTAGCTTTCCCCTTTTATGGTATTCAATAGTCACCTGAATGGTGTGTCAATTCACGCGTAGAGACTGGCAGCCAGAAGTATACTGTTAACCCTGGTCTCATGCGAATCGAGCTTTGATGTCAGCACTATGGGTACGGTGGCACCAAGTGCCAGTGAAGCTACTTTTGCTTTACTGAAAAATACAAACGACTGGTAGATCATTCCTGCTGTTTCAACGTCAGGTGCCAGCAGTATGTCCGGGTCACCAGATACATCATTAACAATTCCCTTATGTATGGCGTGTTCCTTCGAGATGGCATTATCGAATGCGAGTGGTCCTTCCACAGTGCAGTTCTTTATCTGTCCACGCTGGGCCATCTTTGAAAGCATGGCAGCTTCCATGGTAACAGGCATTGACTCATTGACCACTTCAACGGCAGCAAGTACCGCCACCTTTGGATTTTCCACACCCAGCACTCTCATGAAAAAAACAGCATTACTTATGATGGCTGCCTTTGTTTTCAAATCTGGGTTTACGTTCATCACACAGTCGGTAATTCCGATAAGTTTATGATAGGATTCAAGTTCAAATAAGGCAAAGTGGGATATCCTCTGTCCCCTGCGAATGCCATACTCCCTGTCGATAACCGCCCGGCCAAGAACGGCATATCCATGATAGTTTTCCTGTCCGTTCATTAGGATATGGGCCCTGTTATCATGGACAAGTTTCACTGAATCAATACCTGCCTTGTAGTCATCTTCCTCGTTGATTATGGATATACCTGACAGGTCTGCCCCTGAAGTTTCCGCCATCTGACGGATCTTTTGTTCATTCCCGATAAGTAAAATATCCACTACGTCCCGGTCACGTGCTTCAAGTACCGCCTTCAGAACATTTTCGTCCTGAACTGCCGTTGCCACAAGGGTGACTTTTTGTTTCCGCTTTTCCAGCTTTTTACCAATATCAGCAATCGTTCTCAACATTCATCTACTCCTGGCAATAATTACTTAAACACACGATAAACATTTCTACTGTTTTGTGTGTTAGTAACTGAATTTTTACAAGAATTCCACATGTGCCCTATCTGTCAATTAAAATGGAATATTTATATTTATATATTTCATTTTATTATTTTAACACATAACCAGAGAAAATCAGTATCTAAATTATCATCCTCCTGATGGGGCCTCTTCAAGAAGGGTCATGGCCTCATCGAAGCTGATGTCATACCAGTTCTCGTAGGCATCGGCAACGGCGAATCGACTTACATCACGTATATCGGGACAGACGATCCCGTCTACTTTAGACTGGACATACTCGTATGTGCTTTTGGGCGCCGTAGGAACCGCGGTTATAATCTTACTGGCTCCCTGGTCTTTCACTGTCTGGATGGCATTTATCATGGTATATCCGCTTGCGATACCGTCATCAACGATGATCACTGTTCTACCATTGATTTCCGGTCTCTCTTCAGCAATTTTGTAGGTCTGCATGCGCCGTTGTATCTTTTCACGGGTTCTATCGGTATCACGTTTTACGTTCTCGGGGGTTATAGCATACTGTTTCACGAATTCTTCGTTGATGGTTATAGTACCTGATTCAGATACTGACCCATAACCTGTTTCGGTGTTAAAAGAAGGGGTTATCTTGCTGACGAAGAGAAGATCAAATATACAGCCAAGTTCACGGGCGATCTCTATACCAACCGGTATGCCCCCGTTAGGCAACCCCAGCGCGACTGTTTCAGGGTTAGCATAATCGGTAAGCAAACCTGCCAGAACTTTACCCGCGTGTGTTCTGTCTCGAAAAACCATGAAGCCTCCTGATGTTTCTGTAATATGCCGAAAAATCATATATCATCTTGTTATATAGATACAAAAAATATACGGCAATGTCCAGACGCCACAGGAGATATTATACAATACTCAGGAGCCCAGCTGAAGTCCCCCGAGATACAAAAAATATACCGCAATCATCATGATCACATGATACACCCCGTTATGATCCAGCGGGGAAAGAACATCAATTTTCATTACCTGCACCACGGCTGCCACGAATGAAAGCAGCAAACCGGCAACCATTACTATCGAGCCGCTTCCATCGTGAAGTCCGAGAATGTGAAATGCCAGGAAGATAAGCATTACCGGGGCATAATTTATAACCACAACCAGAAAATTGTTATACCTGATTATCAAAAAAATGAAAACTGCCAGCTGTGCCAGTGCGATAACATATACCGTAAAATAATACCCGGAAGGAAGAAACTGCCATGCCAGCGTAACAAGTGTACAGGTGATCATCAGCCCAATAAAAAACCAGGTTAACCGTTGTGCGATTGTACGTATAGTGTTTCCCACCCGGTTCTCAAGAAAACCATGATCGATCCCGCCAAGAAGGGCACTGATCCCCATGAAAAGCATGGCCAGCCCCCATGAAAACGCCGGCGAAGTGACGGGGAAAGACTTTCCAAGCAGCATTCCGGTTAGAAACATCACTTCAGCTGCCAGTATAAAATCAGTTATTGCAGTGACGGCAAGAGGGGTCATTACATCACCTCCGGGGAATTAAAAGTAACTGTTGTAGAGATTACAACCCCATAAATTCATTACGTCAAGCCGTTTCCGGGTTTACCAATACACTTTAAAAAAGCAAAGGAATGTATAAAAATTAAATAAAAATTGATTTGACGAAATTATGATGTATATTAGTATGACAGAC
>CAZVRB010000155.1:0-5176 GCA_964629365.1 uncultured Leptospiraceae bacterium | reverse complement strand
CTGTGGTTGCCGTACCGAAAAACGACAGAATGTTAAAAAAAATGCTCGACAGTATTGGGTTACTTTTTTCCAATGTTGTGGCGGAATAGATAGAAGGTGATATTGGGAACAGGTAAAGTGTAAATGAACGAGAAGCTGGCAGCGGATCTTCTTGATGATAATATGTACCTGATCAGTACCTGTATTGAACGTTTCAACGAGGCTGCTTCACGTGTTGGTGCCCTTGAAGTGGTGGTGGACATGCTGCAGGTGTTCAAAGAACACTCAAACGGCAACAGGGGGGCATCGGGGCGGATATTGCGCCATTTCATAGAACTTGCCGACCAGGTTCGATTTGAGCTTGAAGAGCTTGGGGCCTACAGTAACGACTCCGTTGAAGACTATATTATAGACAACCTGTATAAACGGGCAGAAGCATACATCGATATCTTTCAGGGCGATGACGTGTACTGCCGAAATATTACCGCCCGCCTTTTAACGGTGGAAGACCTGGGTATCATACGTGAAAAGCAGATGTCCATCCTGGTGCCCTATTGCATATCTGAATTCTACGAACAACCATCTTTCAGGTTCGAAATACTTGCCTGCCTGATCGCTTTTGATAACGATGAACTGGTTCGTTTCTTTTACGAGGTGGTGAAAAACGAGATTGAACCTGATCTTAAAATTGTGGCCCTGCTGGGGCTTTGCCGTGGTGGAAAAAAATTCTCCAACTGGAAAAACCTGCTGGGGGTTGGCGACGATGAATTTGACATACTGGTGCGTCATGCAGCGGGAATGAAAGACGAAAAGATGCTTTTACGGTCTATGAACCCGGATAACAGGTACATACTGTTTTTCACCCTTCTGTATATCGACCATGTGCTTGATCCAGAGTTATATTACGTGTTTCGAAGTGAAATATTTGATGTGCTGACCGCGGCATCGGGTATTCAGAGTGATTCGGGTCAACTGCAGCTGCGGATGCTGCATTCGGTAAAGTCCATACTTGGTAAAATGCCTGCGGTGAGTTTAAAAAAGATCATTCAGCAGGACGACGATATACTCATATTGCTTCGCATACTTGAAAACCTGCCCATTGAAATATTCGACAAGGTGCTGCGGTCATTGCATATACCCAGGGAAGATCTTGCCCGCAGCGTTGAAAAACTTGTAGACCGCAACAGTTTCAGCCTCGATGACCATAACTCAAACATGCTTGCCTACCTGCATGACGAGGGAATGGACGCGGCCCTGTAGTATTTATCTTTGCCTGCATAAAACTGAATTTGGGTTCTCACAGAGACACGGAGGCACGGAGAGTTATTCAATACATGCAAGTCTCACTTTTTATTCGCGGTAACAGGTTGTTGTTGAGTTTATTTTAGATATGGTTTTTACAGGCTAACAAATAATCATATTAAAGCATATAGCCAAATATATCCCCTGGCTGTAAAAACACAAGTAGATGGAAATGAAAGAAAACCCTGACGATATAATATTATTGAAAACAACTCTCTGTGCCTCCGTGTCTCCGTGAGAAATTCCGTTAAAAAGATCACCACTTAAATCTCTCACGCCCTTTGCGTCTTTGCGGTGAAGCTTCACCTTTTTTTCTTTACAAAGACGGGTACTTTTATACTCTATTGCAACTATGCTGCATCACCCCTGCGTTCGGGCAGTTTTTCTGACCGGGGGCGGGGGTACATATATATTATTAAAACATGAGAGGAATGATATGAGGGACGTGGTTATCGCCAGTATGGCAAGAACTCCCGTGGGTACCTTTAACGGCGCGTTAAAGGACGTTTCGGCCGTCGACCTGGGAGTAACAGTAGTTAAAGAGGCTTTAAAGAGAGCGGGGATGACCCCCGACCAGGTGGAAAATGTTATTCTTGGCCATGTGCTGCAGGCGGCGCAGGGACAGAACACCGCAAGGCAGGTGCTGATCCATTCAGGCATTCCGCAGGAAGTGCCGGCCATGACATTGAACAAGGTATGCGCCTCGGGCCTTAGATCGGTGAGCCTTGCCGCACAGATAATCAAGGCGGGGGATGCCGACATAATCGTGGCGGGTGGAATGGAGAACATGAGCGCCGCCCCATACGCGTTGATGAAGGCACGATGGGGATACCGCATGGGTGACTCCAACCTTGTTGACATGATGATAAAAGACGGGTTGTGGGACGCCTTCAACCAGTACCACATGGGAATTACCGCAGAGAACGTGGCGGAAAAATGGAACCTTACCAGGGAAGAGCTTGACCAGTTCGCCGTGGGAAGCCAGCAGAAAGCTGAAGAAGCCATTAATTCGGGACGATTCAAAGACGAGATCGTGCCCGTTGAAATACCGCAGAGAAAGGGTGATCCGAAAATATTCGACACCGACGAGCATCCACGCTTCGGTGCCACAATGGAGGCCATGGCCAAGCTGAAGCCTGCTTTCAAGAAGGACGGGGTGGTGACCGCCGGAAACGCGTCGGGTATCAACGACGGGGCTGCCGCCGCGGTGGTGATGTCTGCCGAGAAGGCAAAAGAGCTTGGTATCGAGCCCATGTGCCGCATCGTGTCATACGCGTCGGCAGGGGTTGACCCGGCAATTATGGGTACCGGTCCCATCCCCTCCAGCAGGAAGGCACTGGAGAAGGCGGGCTGGAAGGCAGCCGACCTTGATCTCATAGAGGCCAACGAAGCCTTTGCCTCGCAGGCGGTGGTGGTAAACAGGGAGCTTGGCTGGGACGTTGAAAAGGTGAACGTGAACGGCGGTGCCATAGCCATCGGTCACCCCATCGGGGCGTCGGGGGCACGAATTCTGGCCACCCTGTTATTTGAAATGCAGAAACGTGACGCGAAAAAAGGTATTGCCACCCTGTGTATCGGCGGGGGCCAGGGGGCGGCAGTAACTGTAGAACGATAAAAAAATACAAATTTGTAAAAAAACCCGTCGTCCGGACGGGTTTTTTTTGCTTTTCTTCATGTATTTCCGGTATAAGGTATAAAAACCGTGACAAATGCCTATTGACAGCGAGGATATTATTAACACGTACATAATGATTTCAGAGTAAGTTATTACATCCTGTTTTTGTAGAAAAAATATATAAGCGGAATAATACATGCAGGAAAAGATAAATATCTATGTTGTCGATGACGAAACACTTGTCAGGGACACCATATCGCGATGCCTTAATATTATTGACGACCTGAACGTAGTGGGGTCAGCATCGGGGGCCGCCCATGCCTGCGCTGAAATTGAAAAGATGAAGCCCGAGGTGGTTATCGTTGATGTGCGCCTGAAAGACGAAAACGGTATCGACCTGGCCCGTGAAATACGAAAACGATGCCCCGGAACAAAGATCATCATATTATCGGGATATTTCAACGAATCACTGGTGGCATCAGCCTACGCGGCAGGGGCCACGGCATTTCTTTCAAAATCAATAGCCATATCACACCTGGTGGCGTCGGTGTATCACGTGATGCAGGCCGAAAGGTTTTACGCGCCGCAGATGTCTGAAGAACTGTTAGACCAGCTTGTGATAGAAAACAAGAAAAAGGTTTCACGCTTCAGCGCCCTTACCCAGCGTGAAAGCGAGGTGCTGAAACTGATCGCGCGGGAATATTCAACAAAAGATATCTCACAAATGCTTAATATCAGCGAAAAAACCGTTCGTAATCACAAGTCAAATGTAATGAACAAGCTTGGCATCAACAGCCACGTGGGCCTTATCAAGTTTGCCTATTACATGGCCCTTATCTGACAGATGTTATACCGGGGTATCGACGGGCCATGTCAAGAAGGGTGAGGGTTTTTTTCAGTATGCCCAGGGTGAATGGCTTTTGAATAAATGATACCATCTTCCAGTCGATGTCATGCAGCCTCTGCACCACTTCTTCTGACAGGTTTCCGCTGACCATCACCGTCGGCACTTGTAAATGGTTCCTGCAGGCCTCATCAATGAGGGTCATTCCGTCCATCCCCGGCATGGTGAAGTCGGTAATCAGCAGGTCGCAGGGAATACCCGCCGATGTCATCTGCTGCAGGGCATCTTCAGGTTTTTCAAAATCATAGACAGTGAGGTTGAAATACGCCAGCATGGATTTGATCATGGCCCGGATTGAATAGTTATCTTCAACCAGGCACACATTTTTAATGGGAGCGGCGTCAACCAGGCCGGGCATGTAATCTTCACGCAACGAGAATGTGCCGGGGTCACAGTTCAGCAGCAGAACAGAGGCATCATCGACGGTTACCGGCATGGGTATGCGCAGGGCCTCAACCCCCGGGGCCTGCAGTATCTCGGCGGTATAGGTAGTGTTAAGAAGAAACAGCTCCATGCTGTCTGCCACCCCGAGGCCGGGCACCATCTTCTCGAGATCGCACCCAATACGTTTCTCACAATCCACGCACCGGTTGCTGTTCAACCGGTTATACAGGGTGCCCCCGTCATGCTCGATCACCGGAAGGGGGAAGGAATTAAGAAAATAATAATTAAAGTATGTACCGGGCATTACGCTTCTCTGTGTTTTTTTTTCGATACAAAAGAGAGCTGGGACAACAATACTACAACATACGACATATCACCACGGATGTAAATAGGCATTTGTCCCGGAAAACAGAAAAAAGTCGCTTTGGACGGAAAAAGTATAAAGGGTTCTCACGGAGACCCGGAGGCACAAAGAGTTAGTCAATACATGCCAGTCTCACTATTTATTCCCGGCAACAGGTGGTTGTTGAGTTTCTTTTAGAAATGGTTTTCAAATGCTAAGAGATAATTATTTTAAAACATAAAGCCAAATATATCCCCTGACTGTAAAAACTCCAGAAGATGGAACTGAAGGAAAACCCTGACGATATAATATTATTGAAAGCAACTCCCTGTGCCTCCGTGTCTCCGTGAGAAATTCCGTTGGGCATTATGCCATCAGCCAATTAATCCAGATCACTTCTCACTTTTCACTTAAATTTCACATCCAGAAAAAATTGTTGAAATGAAATGACCTCGGAAATACCATGCACTAACTATAATTAATACATTATTCAGGAGGTTGTACAGATGAGACTTTTTAAGATTATGCTTATGCTGCTTCTTGCCATGGCATTCGTAATGCCTGCCATCGCACAGGAAGACGGTGTGGCCAAGCTCACCTACGGTGAGAACAAGTGGGTGGCATTGCATTACCTGCTGCAGGCACAGGG
>CAZVRB010000154.1:0-5363 GCA_964629365.1 uncultured Leptospiraceae bacterium | reverse complement strand
ATAGAGAAAGAGAATCCCGGCTGGCTTGATCTGTTTGACGGGTTGCTGTAACAGAGCGGTAAAAATATACACCTCTGTGGTGAGAAAAAAAATCAAAAATGATGTTGACAAAACATGGCCAGGTTTTATTAGCTTATTGGCAATGGGGGCGTAGCTCAGTTGGGAGAGCGCTTGAATGGCATTCAAGAGGTCAGGAGTTCGATTCTCCTCGTCTCCACATCCCCTTCCAGTTTTATAATCAATCCAGCAAGTGAACGATCAAACCGCTTCGAAGCTTCGGCTCAAACCATGTTGATTTGGGGGGCATGATATTTCCCGTGTCCGAAACATTAATGAGGTCTTCCACTGATGTAGGATACATGGAAAATGCCACCTGGTACTTTCCATTGTTAACCAGTTTTTCCAGCTCAGATGTGCCCCGTATACCCCCAACGAAATTGATCCTGCTGTCTTTTCTGGGATTTTCAATACCAAGGAGTGCCGAAAGCACCCTGTCCTGCAGAATTTTCACATCGAGGCTTCCAACCGGATCAGCAGGAACCTCGCCTTTATAGTTGAGGGTATACCAGCTGCCATCCAGGAACATGCATACCTGGTGTTTCTGTCCGGGCACACTTACCGTTGACTTTTCCACGTCAAACTCGTTACCCAGTTTTTCAGTGAATTCATCAACAGACATTCCGTTCAAGTCCTGCACTACCCTGTTATAGGCTAAAATATGCAATTCATCATGGGGAAACAACACTGCAAGGAAATGGTTGTGCTCCCCGTTTTTCATGCCCTCGTTTCTGCGTTTCTGTCCCACTTTTACTGCTGAAGCTGCCCGGTGATGACCGTCTGCAATATACAGGTCCCGTGAAACCATAGACTCTATAAGTTTCTGCTGCATTGCTGCATCATCAATCACCCGGATAGTATGCCTGATACCATCATCTGCGGTAAAATCATATTCCGGTTCTGCAGCCGCCGCCTTCTGTATAACCGAACGCACTGATCCGTCTTCCCTGTAGAGCAGGTACACAAGGCCGGTCTGGGCATTGAGGATATCCAGGTGTGTCATACGGTCTTTTTCTTTATCTTCACGGGTAAGTTCGTGTTTTTTTACAATATCATTCAGGTAATCATCAATACTCACACAGCACACGATACCTGTCTGCGATCGCCCGTCCATTTCAAGTGTATACAGGTACAGTTTCGGTTCAGTGTCCTTTACCATAATTGATTCATTTATAAATGCTTCAAGGTTCTGCCGGCCCCTGTTGTATACTTCTTTGGAATAAGGATCGATATCACTTCCAAGATCTATCTCCGGTTTTGATACATGGAAAAAACTGTACCTGTTGTCACCGGCAATTACCTTCGCCTCTTCGCTGTCAACCACGTCATATGGCAACTCAGCTACCTTATCAGCAAGTTCTTTGCGGGGACGCAAACCGTTAAACGCTACTATCTCTGCCATGGTACTATTCCTTTATAATTGAATTTACCTGATCACTCTTTCCTGGCGGAAGAGGACGGGATGAATCTCTGGTATACTGAATAAAAAATGTATCAGGTTGTAAACTCTTTTCCGTGGATGGTGACCAGGTTTTCTATGAAAAACTTTTTTGTGCCTGCCGGTATCTGTACATGTACCTCGTCCCCCGGGGCTTTTTTATGCAGGGCCCTTCCGATTGGTGAAGAAAGGGATATTTTGCCTTCAGAGGGGTCTACTTCACTGGTTGGTACGATGGAAAACTCAATTATCTCATCAGTATCCAGGTCTTTTACTGTTACCTGTGAACCCAGGTCTACGCTGTCAGTTTCAAGGGTTGAAATATCTATATCGCTCATGGTGCTGAGCTGATGGCTCAACTGGGCAATCCTTGCCTTCACGAACCCCTGGCGTTCGCGGGCGGCATGATACTCGGCGTTTTCTTTCAGATCGCCGTACTCCCGGGCTTCCTGTATTCGTCTTGGAAGCTCTACCTTCATCTCGTAGCGTAATTTATCTATTTCGTCTTTAAGCTTTTTTTTCTGTTCTTCAAGGTTCGAACTCATACAATTCCCTCGCTCACGTTGTGACCATTACGTTCATTTCTGGTTGATCTTGATCAAAAGGGTTACGTTTTTTTTACTGTCCTTCTTTACCGTGTACCCACTGCTTCTTAACGATTTTTCTATCTTATAATTGATAATGTCTACAACTTTTTTCCCCATGTCCCTTTCACCCTTTATACAATTCCTTTTGTATTTTTACGAACACGTATCCACCTGCAGGGCAGTATCCGATATTTCCGGACAACTCTCACCTTCCCTGGTGTATGTACAGGCTTATATCAATTTTCGGAACATGGAAATGAGGTATTAAGACATTAATTCCCGCCGGGGGAGCTTCTTTCAAGCATTTTTGGCTTAAACTTCTGTTTATTCAACACCCTGTCCGAAACAAGGCGTATGATGAGGAAGGAAAGCCCGAACCCCATGATGCCGAAAATTCCAGACGAAGCTTCCACGTCCACCCCCAGTTTTGTATGTATCATTACGCCAAAGATTATGCCCGCAAACAGCAGCACAAGGGGCAGCATGTATATCAGGAATGACGAGGCGATGACACCTCCACCGGGTACATAAAAATACACGTTGTCTCCCTCGCGGGCCTGGAGGGTATTTTCTATCCAGAGTTTTTTCGTTCGTGGGTTTGACCCGGTGGGACATGAATTTTTGCTGGCGCATGACATGCAGAAACTTGCCGGGTCGGTTTCCACCAGCGCCATGTCTCCCTTTATTTCGGTAACCCGTCCGCATTCCCGTTCTATTTCCATTGTGCTCTCCGGTTGTTAAAAGTCAGCATATGCCATGAAATACAGCCGCCCTGTTTTGGCGGGGGTTTCTGAAACGTCCCACGCGTAGGTGATATCCCAGAACACCTTTTTGAAATTGAAGATAACCTTGAGGCCTGCCCCCGTATCATGGCTCCAGTTATGGTTCTCATCTCTAAAATAACCACTATTGACGAAAGGGTCAACATAGAAGAAGGCCGGTGACACCTCAAATTCCAGGTGCAGCCCCCCCGTGTTCTTGAATGACGAGGCGGTATAATCGGCACCAAACCCCAGCAGCTTTTCGTCGTACACGTAGCGGCGGTAATAGCGCTCCCGTGATGACGTGTAATAAGAGGATACTTCAGGTATAAGCCGCACACGGGTGGTCAGGGGCAGCACCAGTTTACCGTCGGCCTCGGCCAGAACAAACCCGTCGGGCTCAAGGGTGCTTGCGGCCACGTCCCCCTTCATGGTGAGTTTAGACACATTTCGTGCCGGCAGTACGATGCCCCGCTGGGTTATGGTGAAGCGCAGACCGGCCCGCCCCATGCGGTTGTCCACCTCTTCTTCGGGATAATCCCTGATTCGGGTGAATGACCCCGATGTCTCTATGCCGGGAATAAGCAGAATGCCTGTGCCGACACGCTGGTACATCCTCACCCCGGTATACACACCGCCCCCGTCAGCGGCAAACCAGATGTCAAGGCTCTCCCACTTCTCTGCTTTTCGTCCACCTTCCACTCCGGCGTAATACTGCAGGGGGTTTTTGCCGCTGCTGAATCGATACCATTCCATTGCACCACCCGCCCGGGTAAACCGGTCATCCATGTAGGACGCATGGGCTGTGAATTCAACATAGCTCTTCCCAACGGGAAGGGTATACATGGCATGGGGGCTTATTCCATACAACGGCCGTATGCCAAGACCCCAGCGCCACCACCTGCTGCCTTCGTCCACCTCCATCACAAGGACAACGTCCCCCTGCTCACGGTAGTTTTCCACGTCAAGACGTATACCCTTCAGGTTGTAGAGTCCTTTCAGGCGTTCAAGCCGGGCCCTGACCTGGTGACGATTGTACACCTCACCTTTCCAGAGCTTCCCCACCTGGCGCAGCTCATCGGCGGTTTCTCCCTTTATACCGCGTACCCTTACCTCCTGTATGCGGGATTCCTGTACGTATATTCGCAGGGCGCCCTCTTCGGTGAGCTCCATCCTGTCAACGTAACTGGTGGTGTAGCCGGCTTCGTGGTATTTCCGGGTAACCCGCACCGCCAGGTGATCGATGTCCTTCCGGGTTACCTCCCCGGTGTAACCGGGGGTGAGGGAATCCAGCTCAAGGTTTACCGTATTGCCCACGAATTCAACCCGATTAACGGTAAGGGCCGCCGCCTGCGTGGCACACAGGATGACCGTAAGGAAAAGGAGTAGTATGTATGTGATAGTATTTTTCATAATTTTTTAACCGCAGATACAAAGGGGTGGGTGAAGAGTGAAAAGTGAGATGTGATCAGATAGACTCTCAATACAACCTCTTGCGTACCACGTCTTTGGGCAGTTCTAACGTAAATATTCCCTTATCAAGGGGCTTGTTCAGCTGCACCCGTGAATACCCTGTTATATTTCGCACCACCCCCTGCCGGGTGCGGGCCACGACCTCCACCCGTACGGGGAAAAGGATGCCGTTGATCTTCTCATATTTTTCGTAGGTTTCCCGCACCAGTTCGCGGCCGCTGCGGTCACGCACTATCTTGCGAATCGGCACCAGGGTGTCCTGGTGCAGCCATATCTCAAGGGTCGTGCCCTGCCTGTTGTCCTTCATGATAAAGCAGCGGGCCCTGCGAAACAGGCCGTAGAGATGTATGCCGTCATACTCGATGGTAAACCTGTCTGCCCGTTTGTTCAGCAGCTCCTGCAGGGGATTTACAGACGGCACGTTCCCTTTTTGCCCTGACGACCCGGGGGTATCCATGTAGTATAGCTGCCCGGCTTCGGGGTAGTACCACTGCAACGCGCCGTCTTTCACCAGAACCACCTGCGGTTCAGGGGCGTCGTAGTCAACACGCAGCATGCGAGTCCCCCTGGCCCGGTAACGGCCTTCATACAGTGCAGTCTCTTTGCCGGTTTCGATGATGTGCTGGCTGATACGGGCATCGATGGTCTTTATGGCCTGGTAACGCTGTATGGCCTTTTCAAGCATTGCGGTATCGTCGTCCTTATCACCGGGAAAGATGGTGGCGGGTATAAGGAACAGTACAACCAGTTGGATTACTGTTATTGCTTTCAGTTTTTTCATACTCGTTATTTGCCACGGGGACGCCGGGGCATAAAGAATTTTCAATTGTTGCATGTTATGCTCGTCAACGGTGGCGTATTTCATTTGTTTGGGCAAGCATAAAATGTAGTTGCCAGAAATGTTTGGTCAGGATATGTTCATTCAATTATTTATAATGGAGCAGCCCAAGTGAAAAAATTGATTATTTCATTATTTACCCTGCCTTTCATTGTGTATTTCCTCACCTGCGACAGGGCGGACATGCAGACTATCGCCAGGTATGGGCC
>CAZVRB010000153.1:0-5437 GCA_964629365.1 uncultured Leptospiraceae bacterium | reverse complement strand
GCTGACATCATAATGGTGACAGGACTTGTCAACGTGGACTTTGCCGATGTTCGTACCGTGATGAGAGAAACCGGCGATGCCCTCATGGGTGTTGGTCTTGGTTCAGGTGAGAACAAGGCGGTTGAAGCAACACAGATGGCTATAAACAGCCCGTTACTTGAAGAAACCAGCATTGAAGGGGCCAAGGCGGTTCTCATCAATATTGCAGGTGGAAACGATCTTTCACTGCACGAGGTGAACGAGGTAAACGACATTATAAACCGGCAGGTAGACCCGGAGGCAAATATTATCTTCGGAACCACCATTGATGCTGCCCTTGATGAACGGGTACGGGTAACGGTGATCGCAACCGGTTTTGACAGGAAGCAGAACATGCTTACCAGGCCTGCGCAAAACGAGATGGACAGGCGAACCGGAACCCCTCTTACCGTGATTGAAGGTAAGAACAACGAGCGTATCGAGAAGAAGATACCCGCCAGCATGGAGGCCTTCTCCCTGGATTATGATAAGCGACGGTCAAGAGATTTCTCTACGGAGGATCTTGATATCCCGGCTTTTTTGCGACGTAATGCTGATTAAAATTATTGATCATGGCTGAATTGCTGACAGGTAGTGATGGATTTAAATGAAGCTCTTAAAGATCATATCGTGCGGAGGTGCGGCATGCCGTTCAGGTTAAAACGGCTGCAGGGTGATGCATCAACACGGCATTATTACCGTGCCAGCGGCGGGGAGGGGACGTGCATAGTATGCCTTGATCCCCTTGCTGCCGGTGATGATGAATATGTATACGAAACCGTGTATGGCATATTCCAGGAGAGGGGGCTCCCTGTTCCGGAATTGTACATGCGGGACCAGCGGGAGGGTGTGCTTATCCTGCAGGATTGCGGTGATACTCTTCTGGAAGATGTATTTCTACAGATGCCGGAAGATGAACTGGAAACTGTATACAGGGAGTTGCTGCAGTACATCATTAAGATTCAGCAGGTGAAGCCTTCGGATTATCCATCAATAACCGGCCCACCTTTCAGCCTGGAATTTAATTCTGAAAAGTTGCTTTATGAACTTGATTTTTTTATTCAACACATGATAAAGAACTTCCTTGACGTTGACATTCCTTCCTCGCTTGAACAGGAGCTTGTTTCTTCCTTCCGGAAACTGGCTTCTGTTCTTGATTCTCCATCCCATTTTGTATTGACCCACCGGGACTTTCACAGCCGCAACGTGATGCTTCATGAAGAGAATATATATATCATAGATTTTCAGGATGCGAGAATGGGCCTGCCCCAGTATGATGTAGCATCACTCCTGAGGGATTCGTACGCTGGTTTTGAAGACAGTTTTTTTGAAAGACTTCTATTCTATTATTATCAACAGTCACATGATGCCGGGGTGCATTCCTTTTCGTGGGATGCTTTCCGCTACAATTTTGATCACATGGCTTTTCAACGAAACCTGAAGGCCCTGGGTACATTCGGATACCAGTCATCAGTAATGGCTAATGACACGTACGAGCGTTACATGTCTCGAACTTTTTCATATCTTGCCGGGTACGCTTCACGGCATGAACTGCTTGAAAAGATCCATGACCTTCTGCGTGAAATCGCGGGAGATGCCATGTGAAAGGATTCATCTTTGCTGCCGGGTATGGGACACGTGTGCGTCCTCTTACCAATACCGTCCCCAAGCCATTGTTGCCCATTTGTAATATACCGTCTATTCTCTATTCATTGATGCTTATGAAAGAAGCAGGCATACAGACGGTTGTGTGTAACCTGCATTATCTTGCTGAAGAAATTATCGCCTACTTTCACGCACATGATAATTTCGGTTTTGACATACACTTTACCATCGAAGAAGAAATACTTGGCACCGGTGGGGGGCTGAAAAACTGCGAACAACTGCTGGATGATGACAGCATATTATTATGCAACAGCGATGCCATTTTTGACATACCCGTTGCAAAGCTTCTTGAGAAGTACAGGGCATCAGGCAGCCCGGGGATGCTGGTTTTGAAAGATACGGGTATGGCAGAGCGTCCGGTGTATGTTGAGAATGATATTATAACAGATATTAATTATACCTTTTCAAGTAACAGCCATGCACCGTATGTCTATACCGGGATGGCAGTATTGTCTCCTGAGATTTTCAAATATCTTGAAGAAGGATTTTCCAGTATAGTGTATACGGGATATACTTCGCTGATCCAGCATCATAGCCTTGCCTCCTTTCTACACCGGGGGTTCTGGGTTGACGTGGGTACAACTGAATCATATCATCGTGTAAATATGGAAATTTTTGATACTATTGAATACTGGCAGACTCGATTCAGTTCCCTGAAAGATGTGGGCCCTTCGGTAACAGGCGGGGATGTACACTTTGAAGATGGCTCAGAAATAACCCGAACGGTAACAGGTGAAGGGAGCCTCATCGGGTCGGATTGTCATATACAGAATTCTGTACTTTTACCGGGTACCCGGATAGATCCGGGCACCCGTTACGATAATGTTATCATTCAAAATGATCAGGTTATACAGGTATGAGGACAGCATGGTAATCAATGGACTGGATATATGGCTGGAAAAGATGGGTGCGGATAAACAGGCCCCTTTCGCGCTGGTGGCTAACCAGACCTCGCTGACCGCCAACTGGGAATACAGCTGGCATGCGTTGGGCCGCATGGGGGCAGAACCCGCGGTACTGTTCTCACCGGAACACGGGCTGTTTTCCACGGAGCAGGACCAGGTGGCCGTTGATGCCCAGCCGGTGGGTGATATGAAAGTGGTGAGCCTCTACGGAAACGATGAAGGATCACTGGTGCCTGACAGAAAGCTCTTTGAAAGTATCGAGAGTATTGTCTTTGATATCCAGGATATTGGAACGCGGTATTATACCTATGCCAACACCATGGCCCTCATCATGGAGGAACTCCATGGAAGCGGTATCGAACTGGTGGTGCTTGACAGGCCCAATCCGCTTGGGGGTACTATAGTGGAAGGGCCCATGCTTGATGAGAGGTTCAGGTCATTTGTGGGGGTGTTCAATGTGCCGGTGCGGCACGGACTTACCGTGGGAGAACTTGCCCTCCTGTACAAAGACACCCGCCGGCTTGACGTGAAGCTACGGGTGATTCCCGTGAAAGGGTACAGCAGAAACATGTTATTTCCCCACTACGGTGTATCCTGGGTACCCCAGTCCCCCAACATGCCCACGTTTGAAACGGCGCTGCTGTACCCGGGAATGTGCCTGCTTGAAGGTACAAATGTGTCTGAGGGCAGGGGAACCACGTCCCCCTTTCACCTGGCGGGAGCTCCATTCGTTGACCCATTTGTGCTGGTTGAATACCTGCAGTCTGAACAACTGGGGGACTTCATATTTCGCCCGGTATATTTCAAGCCCTGGCATAACAAGTACGAGGGTGAAACAGCCGGTGGTGTGTACACGCAGGTTGTCAACCACCACACACAGCGATCATTCCTGGGCGGGGTGGCACTGGCAAGGGCCCTGGCACAGCTTTACCCGGATGATTTCAGTTTTCTCCATGATGTCTACGAGTTTAACAGCACCTATCCCGCGTTTGATCTTCTCTGTGGAAACAGTACAATACGTGAGATGATACAGGACGGCTCCACCCTTCGTGATATAGATGATCGCATACAGGATGAGAACAGCAGTTTCATAAAGGAAAAGAGCAGCTTTCACCTGTATGATTGATAAAATTTGCTGCCGGGGGTAGTGTAAAGTTATGAATATTGATCTGCTTATTATTGCCGGGTACCTTGTTATTATAAATGTTATCGGGATAGCCTTTTCGGGCAAAAAAGACCTGTCGGGATATTTCCTGGGCAGCCGGTCTATCCCGTGGTGGGTGGCCTGCTTTTCCATCGTTGCCACAGAGACAAGCACCCTCACTTTCATTTCAATTCCCGGCCTTGCGTATATCTCGGGTATGGGATTTCTGCAGATCGTGTGCGGCTACCTGGTGGGCAGGGTTATAGTGGCGTATTTTCTCATTCCCCGGTATTTCTCCGGAAACCTTGAAACGGTATACCAGTACCTGCAGAACAGGTTCAGTTTCACGTCCCGGCGTATCGTGTCGGTTATATTTCATGTTACAAGGCTTCTGGCCGACAGCGTACGACTGTTTGCCACTGCCATCCCTCTTACCTTTCTCATGGGATGGGATTACCCTGTTTCCATCCTGGTGATCGGACTGGCAACACTTGTATATACCATATACGGCGGGATCAGGTCTGTTATCGTGGTTGATTCCATTCAGCTTTTTCTGTATTTATTCTGCGCCCTTGCGGGTATTTACATTATCGTGGACGCGTCGGGAATGTCACTGGCAGAGTTTATGAAAATAATTCCGCCGGAAAAATTTGATGTGTTTACCATGGGACTCTCAGGCGGAACAACGTCACTGTTTGGCAGCTACAACGTTTTCTCCGGTATTATCGGCGGGGCCGTATTATCGGTATCCTCCCATGGTACCGATCATCTCATAATGCAGCGTGTTCTTTCGTGCCGTTCCGAGAAAGACGCGAAGAAGGCCATGGTGGGAAGCGGCGTTTTCGTATTTCTGCAGTTTGGCCTGTTCCTGGTACTTGGAACATTTTTAACCATACATCTCAATGGGCAAGATTTCTCCCGAAGCGACGAAATAATGCCGTTTTTTATTGTGAATACGCTGCCGGCTGGATTAAAGGGTATCATGCTGGCTGGAATTTTCGCGGCAGCCATGTCAAGCCTGAGTTCTTCAATAAATTCACTGTCCGCCTCTACTCTTTACGATGTTGTTGATATCGATTCCCGGCAGATGAGCGAGAAATGGAAGATGCGATTGTCACAACTGGTGTCACTTGGCTGGATTACTGTTTTAATGGGAATAGCAATCGGTGTGCAGAGCACCACAAGCCCCCTGGTAGAGATCGGTCTGGCGGTTACGTCAATTACCTACGGCGGCGTGCTGGGAATATTCATCACTGCGGGTTCCGGAATAAAGGTGTCAGAGCGGGGAGCGTTGACGGCCATGGCCGGGAGTATCGCCGTGTCCACGTATATAGCACTTTTTACTTCAATATTCTGGCCATGGTATGTGAGTATCGGTTTGATAGTCTATTTTGCAATATTGCTTCCCGCAGTATTACGCAAATAACGCATCATGAGAATTCTTCTGGTTCTTTTATGGTGATGTTCTTCTGTCGAAGGAATTGTGTAAAACCATGCACGGGATCGCCGAAAGACTTGATCTTCATGGCACCGGTTGGACATACGTTGACGCAGCCCATGCATGCCACGCACCTGTCCGTGTCGATGTAATTAGTGTCAACCTTTATGGCGTTGACCGGACATTTACTCATGCAGCTGTAGCAGCGTATGCACAGGTTTTCATCGATGTGATGGTCCTGCATCATGAACTTCTTTGTCCACCATG
>CAZVRB010000152.1:0-5469 GCA_964629365.1 uncultured Leptospiraceae bacterium | reverse complement strand
TTGTTATATCGGCATTTTCATCAAGTCTTCGAGCCTTTGCGGCTGCCTTGGGGCCTGCAGCTGAACCGCCAATAACAACTATACGTTTCTTTTCAGCCATATCATTACTCCTTTAATAGACAAAATTATATTTATTGGATATAATACTATTAATATTCTATAGCAACTTTATTTATATATCTAAATATTGCAATATAATAATTAAAAAAATTTATTTCTTCAGTATTTCCACAATTTTACGTACCCGATCATCAACTACGCTATAGCATGTTATCACCCCTTCTTTCCTTGGTGTGATTATGCCTCTATCCTGTAATATCCTCAGGTGCTGTGAAACGGTTGACTGGGGTATATTGAGCCGCTTCACCATATTATTTACGTTGCACTCGTCCCGCATCAGGTTGTGTACAATCTCAAGTCTCACCGGATGTCCGAGAACCTTTAACACCCTGCTTGTTTCTTCAAAATTCATTTTTCAGCTGCCTGTAGTATCATTTCTATAGGATAATAGTAAATTATTAATGCCCCACCAATTAGTCAACTCCAATACTGAATCAATTTCAGTAATCCAGCAAATTTCTCGTAGAAAAACTGGGATCAGAGGTAACATTAATACCCAGTTTTCGCAATCCAACATCATCTCCGGGAGTGGGCATATGGGTCATGTGCATCTCGCATTTCTTTAGATCAGGCAGATGCTCCATCGCGGCGTGTGCCGTGGGGTTTGCCCCCGCGCTGATAGCCAGGGCGATAAGTGTTTCCTCAAGGTCAAGGCTGAGTGAGCGTGAACCAAGAAGATCCCCTTTCATTTTACGAATAGAATCAATAACGCCGGGAGAAAGCAGGTGAATATTATCAGGAATGCCTGCCAGCATTTTAATGGCGTTCAGTATAAGTGCCGGCGTTGCATGTAACAGGGATGAATTCTTCCCTGTAATTATGGTTCCATTATCAAGAAGAATGGCGGCACCACAATAAATACCCTCGTTACCCTTTTTTTCTTCCTGTGATTCAACGGCTGTTTGTCGTGCGGGCTTTACCACCGGTCTGTCTTCGGGGTTAATATCAAGTTCCTCCATGAGAAGCTCAACCCTCTGAACTGTATCCCTGTCGGTAAAACCCATGGCGTATTCACAGGAATATCGGAAAAACCTGCGTATTATCTCCTGCTTAGAGGCCTCCTTCACCACTTCATCATCGGTTATACCAAATCCAGCCCTGTTCACCCCCATATCTGTGGGTGAAAGGTACATGGGTTCTGCCCCTGATATTTTTTGAAGAATTCTTTTCAGGACGGGGAAGGACTCTACATCCCGGTTATAATTAATGGCAACCCTGTCATAGGCTTCCAGGTGAAAGGGATCTATGAGATTGTAATCAGCGATATCAGCCGTAGCCGCCTCGTAGGCAATATTTACCGGGTGCTTTAATGGAATATTCCAGATGGGAAAGGTTTCAAACTTGGCATACCCGCTTTTTATTCCCCGCTTATTCTCATGGTATACCTGTGAAAGACAGGTAGCCATTTTTCCGCTCCCTGGCCCGGGACCGGTAACCACCACAAGGGGGCTTTCTGTTTCAATATACTCGTTGGCTCCATACCCGTCATCACTGACCACCAGGTCGATATTGGTGGGATATCCACTTGTATACATATGTGTATACACCCGTATATTCTGTCGTTCTAGTTTCTTTTTAAATATCGTGGCAGCTGGTTGTTTCTCATATCGAGTTATCACTACCGCTTTAATTTCAATATCCCAGTCACGAAGATCATCGATAAGTTTCAGCACATCTGCATCGTAAGTGATACCGAAATCGGCACGAACCTTTTTTCTTTCAATATCACCCGCGTAGATACACAGTATTATATCTGCTTCGCCGCTCAATTGCTGCAACAGTCTCATTTTCACATTAGGATCGAATCCCGGAAGCACGCGTGACGCGTGATAATCGAATAGCAGCTTACCTCCGAATTCGAGGTACAGCTTGTTGTCAAACCGTGCAACCCGCTCCATGATAGCATTTTTCTGTTCTTCGAGATATTTCTTGTTGTCAAACCCGATCTTGTTCATTATGTACAACCTTAATTTACCACGGAGGCACAGAGATACAGAGGGATATGTATCACTTGTACTGTTTTTCTGTCCACTGTGGATTTTATAATTTTTCTAGCGTGTGTTTATTTTAAATTATGTTTTGCCGTAATTCGTGTCAATTGAATTAAGCATGAGTATGAGGGTATATTAAATATTTTTTTAACAGATACGCATAGTTTTGTGAAAAATGAGAAATGAGAAGTGATGAGTGATACTAATTGAATTATTATAATTATTAATTGGTATTGCAATATAAAATGGTATTATATTATAGTATGAAAAAAGCTCTACTCATCATCCTGGCTGCCTGTGTTATTCTATCATGCAGCCACAATATACATACGTTGCAGTCATCCAGCGATACAAATGATTTAATCATATGGGCCCATTCTGATATACAGTCACGAAACAATTCGCAAAAACAACATTATGAAATCGCTTTTAACGATGTTAAGAAAAATTTTTCTTCTGTCAATATGGCAATTGCTGCCGGTGACCTGGTCTGGCGGGATAACCTCCCTGAAGATTACTATTCATGGATGCGTACCCTGCGTCAGAATTCCGGCATCCCGGACTGGTATGAGATCGCGGGCAACCATGACCTCAATGACAGGGAAGCCTATATTGAATTCAGCTCAAGGCCCATGCATTACGCGGTACTATATGGTAATACTGTTTTCATTTTTATGTCGGACGAGATCCGCTCCGCAGTAACTGAAATCTCGCAGCCTGCGTTTAACTGGTGGCGTAACCTCGTGGTTCGAATGCAGGATCACAATATTATCGTGGTCACACATGCAGCCTTGAAGCAGAGTAAGCTTGCGGGAACCATAAACAGCACTATGACAATAGAGGGTTCAGATCGTTTTTACCAGGTACTTCAAAATCAACACGTAGACATCTGGTTGTCGGCGCATACTCATTTGCCCA
Organism: uncultured Leptospiraceae bacterium; assembly: GCA_964629365.1. Classification (GTDB taxonomy): domain Bacteria; phylum Spirochaetota; class UBA4802; order UBA4802; family UB4802; genus M55B154. Next base: position 2,440 of record CAZVRB010000152.1, on the reverse strand, counting down.
ATATACTCAGGGGGAAGTGGCATCGCGGCCATGACGTCCCCACCCTTTTCGTTGATATTTCCGGTATAGAAGAAACTTCTTTTTCACCAATAGAGTCATGGATAATACAGTTTCAAAACGGTAAAAAATCTGTTGTTCTTTATCCCCGAAATCACAGGCGGCAGATCAATTATCGCACGCAAATACTTATTCACCAGTTGCACTATCCCTTCCAATGGGATGGCAAATCACCGGAAATGATCAGCAGCATTGATTGGGAAAGTAGTACTCATTAATGTAAAAAAGTCTGCCAGTTTACCTGAATCCATACCGATGCCATTTTCGGGTCACCTTCTCTTCAATCTCTTTATCCATCTTGATCAAATCAGGAACATCACGAACCATCCCTTCGTCTCTGCGTTTAGTGGTGGCGTCCATTCCGAAACCATATAAACCTTTCTGCTGATCATCCACACGACGCATTGGGAAATACACATCACTTTCTGGTCTCACGTGAACTGAAACGGCCCAGAATATCCTGAACACATCATGAACATTTATGTCGTCATCAACGACGATCACGTTGATACCGTGATTACTGCCAGCAGTCATTTCACGAAAATAGGAGATTACATCTTTTGCTTCAAAGGCTTTTTGCTTCTTTAGTGAAACTATAATGGTTAACGCGGTTCCGTTCACCCTGACTGCCACATCACGTATTGACTCACCATACTCTTTCCAGCGTGTTTTAATGTTTCTTACGATATCGCTGTTTGGCTCCACTATATCCAGTGGTACTTCGCGAATACCCTCTTCGGGCCATTTTTCTGTGGCATCAACACCCAGTCGGGCTCCAACACCCCTGGGACTGGTGGTGGGTTTCTCCAGGTCGGCAAGGCCTCTTGGTGTTATTATGAAATCGGCATCAGTACGGGCATGCCTGCAGATAGCGTCAAATACTTCACCAAGGTTGTGTACATCAACACTGTCATCCACAACTATCAGGTTTGTTACGTATGGACTCTGTGCGGCAAATGACCAGAGAAAATGCATGATCTCCTGTGCTTCATAAATACGGCTCTTGGTGATAGAAACCACCATGGTGTACAATGTTCCGCTTTCATAGGTGAGATTTATATCAACAAGATTGGGAAAGAATATTTTTGCCATTTCAGTTGCCAGCCGTTCCATGGCCTTGCTCATGTAGTGAATCTCTGTAATGGGCATCCCCGTGGTGGCAGCATGCCAGATTGCGTCCTTACGCATGGTTATCTTTCTCACGTGAAAAACAGGTGTCTGCTTGACCGGACTGTAGAAACCGTTGAACTCGCCGAATGGTCCTTCGTCCACCCTCTCACCAGGTTTTACCACCCCTTCAAATACGATCTCGGCACCGGCAGGTATCCATAGATCAGAATCTTCGGCAATGGCATATTTTATGCCGCTCCCTTTCATCATACCGGCAACCATGAATTCGTCTACCGGCGGCATCAACTGGAATACCCCCGCCATCTCAAGGGCGGGATCACCGCCGATTGCCACCACCACGTCCATCTCGCTTTCTACCGCTTCGGCTTTCGAGTAATGCCTGTTTCCATGCTTCTGGGGCAGCCAGTGAATGCACAGCTTGTCTTTGTCAATCTGCATCATCCTGTAAATCCCCAGGTTGAGCCCACGGGTTTCAGGATCACGTGTTATTACCAGGGGCAAAGTCATGTATTTTCCGCCATCCTGCGGCCAGCACTTGATGAGTGGAAAGTTGTTCAGATCTATATCATCCCCGGTAAGTATGATTTCTTTACACGGTACTTCTTTCCCGGGAATCTGTATGGGCAGCATGGAAGCGCTTTCTCTCAATTCGGCGTATGACTTACGCCAGTCTGTTGCCTTCATGGCTTTTCGAAGATTTCTGATCTTATTGAAGAAGCCTACGGATTTTGCTGCCAGAAGTATGTCCTTGTTTCTACCGGTAACGATAGTGGCCAGGCTGTCTGATCTTTTTTTCACCAGCTGGTTGAAATCTTCAGAGGCAAAGGCCCATGAAACCCTTCGCCATGCTCCGAATACGTTGCCAAGAATGGGTAATGTTGAACCTTTCACGTTCTCAAAAAGTACCGCCGGTCCGTCATTCCGTGCAAGGCGGTCAAGTATGGCGTTTACTTCAAGCTCTGGATCAACTTCTTCCTGAACACGAACCAGGTCGTCCCTTGATTCCAGATGGGCGATAAACTCCCTGAGATCTGAAAAACCCTGGTATTTCAGTTCATTTAAAAAGTTTTTGATTTCATTAACACTTTCAGGGGTAAGGTCAGATATTTTTTTCTTTAACCTGTCAACTTTTCGATCGGCCATTATACGCTCCCGGTAAATATTTCTGTAGTCAGGTATTAGTATATCACATTAATCGTTACTACTCAGCTATTATCAGAATATAGATGATTTTCTATAAAATGAACAGATA
>CAZVRB010000151.1:1369-5499 GCA_964629365.1 uncultured Leptospiraceae bacterium | reverse complement strand
GAAGATATTACCGAACGAAAGCAAACAGAGAATGAACTTCGTCAAAGTGAAGAACGGTATCGTCGAATTCTTGAAGAGATAGAAGATGGATATTACGAGGTTGATCTCGCCGGGCGTTTCGTTTCTTTCAATGATTCCATGTGCCGCATGCTTGGATACAGAACCGGTGAACTCACGGGTATACAGTACAGGGAATACGCTGATGAAGAAAACAGCAGAAAGATTTTTGAGGCATTTAACAGCGTCTACAGGTCAGGTAAACCCACAAGGGAATCATCATGGGTATTATTTACAACCGCGGGTGAAAAAAAGTATATCGAAGCCTCGGTTTCCCTTATAAAGGACGAAAACGGTGAACCCACCGGGTTCAGGGGAATTGCCCGTGACATCACCGCTCACAAAGAGAGCGAGATGGCAATTCATGACCTGCTGCAGCAAAAAAGCGATCTTTTAAATGAACTGCAGCATCGTGTGAAGAACAGCATGCAGTTGATGTCAAGCCTGGTGAATATTGAACTGGGTAACACCCGGCATGCAGATACCCGCAGCAGTCTTGAAACAATTCACGGCCAGATTCAGTCACTGAGCAGCCTGTACACACTGCTCTATGATACCAGCAGCATACACACGGTGGAACTCGATGTCTATTTTTCATCCATTGTAAATTCTCTGAAAACCACGTATACCGCGCAATACAACAAGGTTACATTTAACGAACAGTACGCCCCCATTGCATTTGATGCCAAGAAGGCCACTTCACTTGGACTCATTGTAAACGAACTGGTGACTAACGCGCTGAAACATGCCTTCCCGGATGAATTACACGGCACCATCTTCGTTGAATTACAGGAAGAGGATAAGTCCATAACACTCTCTGTATCGGATGACGGCGCGGCCCTTCCCGCGAATTTCGATATTGAAGATTCCGGTGGTACCGGCATGAAACTGGTATCCATGCTGGCGAAGCAGTTAAATGGAACATTTACGGTTGCGCAGAATAAAACAACCAGATTCGTTATTTCCATACCACTTGTATAAAGGTTCTTGCCTTTTGCCTTAGCTGTATTACACTATGTTCGTTACTGAGTGTTTACACCATCAACACCCAGACCAGGTCAAAAAGGCATCGAGGTATTCTGGTGCATGATGTATCGGGTAAGGTTATACTGCTTATTCAACCCCGGGGCCAAACCGCAAACGAAATGGCCGCGAAACTGGAAGATTGCGGGTACAGCGTTATCACTATTCAATTTGATGACACCAAAGCAGATTCGGTGCCTGGCGATCATCCCGTCGACCTGGTACTTGCCGATACAGGCATTGTGGATACTATTAATAATTTAAAACACCCTGCCATTGGGGACAACACTCCCTTTCTTATTTTAAATGATACCACTGATGACATTATTCCTGAAACCATCATCTCCAGCTACCCGTATATATACCTGTTACGTGACAGCAGCATGACCATGCTGGACGCATCAATCAGGATGACACTCAGGCTACACCGGGCACGAGAAAGAAACAATAAACTAATTGATGTAACAGAGTTATGCCATATTGAATCAGCGCTTACCCGAAAAGAGGACCTGCTGAACAGGTCAGAGGCCATAGCCCACGTGGGAACCTGGGAATACAACCTTGCTGATGACCGCCTCACATGGTCGGACGAAGTATATCACATTTGCGGGATGGAACCCGACGAAGGTCAACCAGAATACAACGACTTTCTGGAACTGGTTCATCCTGATGATCGTGCCAAAGTTGACCAGGCATACCGGGAGTCCATTAATAATAACCAGGATCACTACGAGGTTGAACATCGAATCATTCGGAAACACACGGGTGAGATCCGGCATGTGCTTGAAAAGTGTGAACATCAGCGAAACCGGGAGGGTGCCATCATTCGTTCTGTTGGCATGGTACAGGATATTACCGACAGCAAGCTCATTCACGAGGCGTTGTATTACAGCGAACACAAGTATCGCAACCTCGTTGACCAGGCAGCGGACATGCTCTTTCTCCACGATCTTCAGGGAAACATAGTGGATGTGAATACTTCCGCCATCACTGTTACCGGGTATACACGGGAAGAACTCTTACATATGAAAGTCTCAGATATCGACCCGGACTTTGTAGAACGTGATGATTCCGGTACATTCTGGGATGCCCTGGGTGATGATAATGTGATATCATTTCAGGGCAGACATTCACGAAAGAATGGTTCAATCTACCCGGTTGAGGTTACCCTGAATAAAATAAAACTGCAGGATGGCACCTACATCCTGGCACTGGCAAAAGATATAACAGAGAGAAAGAAAGCCGAAGCTGACCTGATGCAGGCCATACAGGAAAAGGACCAGTTGTTCAGTGAACTGCAGCACCGCGTAAAAAACAGCATGCAGATGATGACAAGCCTGGTAAACATGGAACTGGGCCGTGCCGGAACGGAAGATACCCGCATTGTGCTGGAAAAAATTCAGGGACAGATCCGGTCTCTGGGAAACCTCTACAATATCCTTTACAGCAGCGGTACTATCGGCACCATAAACCTTCAGGTATACCTGTCATCCATCATCTCATCACTTCAAACCACTTACACCATGTCTTTACACAACATAGCCATTCACCAGCAATATGACCCGGTTGACTTTGACGCGAAAAACGCTGCCCCCCTTGGTCTCATCGTCAATGAACTTGTGACCAATGCCTGTAAGTATGCCTTCCCCGACGATAAGCCGGGCAATATATGGATTAAACTGAAATCCTCTCCCACCCGCATAGTTCTCACAGTGAAAGATGACGGCGTTGGTCTCCCTGATACATTCGACACGTCAGTTTCCGGTGGTTCGGGCTTGCAGCTTGTGGAAATGCTGGCAAAACAACTGGCCGGTAATTTCACATTCCAATCGGGTGATACCACCACTTTCACTGTAAGCATTCCAATAGAAGATAAGTAAAAGGTTGAGCATGACTGTCCCACTCCCCCTTATTTTTTCTTTTCATTCACATGTAGTATGATATACTGCCTTATCAGGCATTTACATTATAAAGGGAAACTTCATGACAACACGATCTGAAGGCAGCACAATTCTTCTTGTTGAAAGCGACAAAAGCGAAGCCAGGTCACGCAAGGATAAGCTTGAGAATTTTGGATATAACGTCATTATCGCCCACTCCGGTGAAGAGGCCGTTAAAACTGTTAGCAGCAGACATGATATTGATCTCATTCTTATGGACATCAACCACGGCAGCTATATGGACCACACAAAGGCCGGGAACACAATTCTACAAAACAAGGATGTGCCAGTTCTTTTCCTTGTTGCAAGTTCTGAGACTGATGTGTTCGAAAAGACGGGGGGGATCCCCTCTTACGGGTATATTGTCAAAGATTCGGGCATGAGTGTTTTTGATGCCGGCATCAAGTCTGCACTCGGACTATTTAGAACCATGAAAGAATTGAAAGTAGAGAAAGAAACGCTGCAGAAAAGTGAAGAACGGCTGTTTCGGGCGATGGACGCCAGTGAACATGGATACTGGGACTGGGATATCGAAAATGACACAATCTACTTCAGTCCCAATTATTACAGGATGCTGGGTTATGAACCCGGCGATTTAACAGGTAATCATGAAAACTGGAAAAATATTTTACACCCCCATGATGAGGAGACCACTCTCCCCGCCATAAGAAAGTGTATTGCTAATGGAGAGACATTCTCAAAGAATATCCGCCTGAAACACAAAGACGGCTCATGGAAATGGATTTCAAGCCGTGGTAAACCCTGTGAATTCAACAGCAGCGGAAAGGCAACCCGTGCGGTTGGCGTGTATGTTGATGTTGATTCCCAGGTGAGGGCTGAACAGGATAACATAAACTTAACCCATCGAGTAAATGCCGGGTTACGAATAGGAAACCTCGCATGGTGGGAAATGCACCTACCTTCGGGAAAAGTTATCTTTGATGACATGAAAGCCGAGATGCTGGGCTATGCACCGGAAAGATTTTCAACATTTGAAGATTTTACCAGCCTGCTGCATCCTGAAGATATTGAAAAGGCCATGCAGGCCATGCGTGATTACCTTGAGGGAAACATTGATGTGTATGACGTGGAATATCGCATCAGGACAGC
>CAZVRB010000151.1:0-1269 GCA_964629365.1 uncultured Leptospiraceae bacterium | reverse complement strand
GAACTGTATTCCATGCTCTATGATACAGGAACACCCGGACTTGTGGATCTTGGTGAATACTGTAAAAAAATCACCTCTCCCATGGCAGGTCTGACCGATAAGGTTGAATTTATTACTGAAACAGAAAACATTCAGTCAAACACGAGAAACGCTGCTACTATCGGTTTGATCATCACCGAGGTTGTCACCAACGCCATAAAACACGCTTTTCCAGAAGGTTCTCATGGCATTATCCGCCTGGAACTGACTAAGCATAACACCGAAAGCATACTCATCATATCCGATAATGGAAGAGGAATACCAGGTGGCATTGATCATAAAAAAACAGGCACCATGGGGCTTATGCTGATTGGGTCACTTGCCAAACAACTAAACGCAACCATGGAAATTGACACTTCCAGCGGAACCAGTTTTAAATTCGTGCTTCCGGAGCTTACGTGATAGTTCACCGGAATTATATTGCTTTCCCGGCTGTGAGTTCACTGCCATTATTTATTTTTTGCGGCTCCCAGGTATACGAAACACAGATAGGCGGTTTATTTCCATGTTGAGTAAACAGCTAATGGGTTCACTTACAGTGAATAAGTATGAAAACAAGTTTTTATTGTCACAATACCAGAATAACAAAGCAATCAATAATTGGATATTATTTCTCAATAATGTTGCACTTTTTTTAATATCTGCTATTATTATGAAGAGCAAATAGTATGCTCACCTGGTAACATTTCTACAATAACTTTCAGGGATTTCAGCATGACCGATTCGACTGACCTCGTGATACTTCTGGTTGAAGACCAGGCAATCATCGCATTAGATGAATCGAGGGTTCTGAAAAAACACGGATTTACCGTTATAACCGTAAATGACGGGGAAACGGCTGTCTCTGCTGTCAGGGAAAACAGTGACATAGACCTGGTACTTATGGATATTGATCTTGGAAGCGGCATTGACGGAACAGAGGCCGCGCAAAGAATTATTTCTATTCGTCATATTCCCATTGTATTTCTCACAAGTCATGCTGAAAAGGAAATGGTCGATAAGGTCAGGGGGATTACCAGGTATGGGTATGTTCTGAAAAATTCCGGTGAATTTGTTCTTATCGAATCCATTACCATGGCCATTGAACTTTTTAATTCTCACCGTGAAACACTTCATAAAGAAAAGATACTGGAACTGGCACAAAAAACAGCTCACATGGGAAGCTGGGAAATGGATATTGCAACAGGGGGTTGTTACTGGTCAGACGAATTTTTTCGCATATGCGGTCTC
>CAZVRB010000150.1:0-5676 GCA_964629365.1 uncultured Leptospiraceae bacterium | reverse complement strand
TTTCCACGTTTCCCTGCTGTGAATATATGGAATTTGACGCGGATTTCAATTTCAGAAACTTCTGCTGCACGTCCAGTTTCACCTGCTTGACAAACTCTTCAAGCTGCAGCTCCGCCTGCCGTGCCTGGCTGTTCAGCTGCGAAGCCTGTGCATGAGAAGGGTCGAAAGGTACCAGCGATCCCCACCTGTAGGTGGCACCGAAAGTTACCGACCAGCTGTCGTTCCAGCCACTTGGGGCAAAACTTTCGCTCATGCTTTCGTTCAATGCTTCTACCACTGGTGCATACATGGGATCAATATTTGCTGACGAATCACTTTCCTTTGAAATAGACTTCGAAGTCCCGTAACTTCCCGTTACGAAAAAACTTGGCCACATGTACACCGACTGTGCCGCCTTTGCCGAGTGTTTGGCCCCTTCTTTCGTGAGCCGTATTTGCAGAAGCTCCGGCCTGTTTTTCAGGGCTTCTGCGATCATACCGTTAATCAGGTTGTATTCACGTTCCGGGTTTAGTTCCCTGTACTTCAGTGAATCCACTTCAACATCCAGGGCTTTTGGATCAGGCTGCAGGGGATCACCGATTTCCCTTCCAAGGTGTATGTTCAGCGCTGCCCTTGCACTCTGATAATCATTTTCCGCGTTAATCAGCTTGGTTTTCTCATTGGAGAGTGACACTTTGGCACGAAGAAACTCCAGCCTTGAGAATGTTCCCTTTTGATATCCAACGGTCACCACCCTGAAGTTCTCTTCCAGTGCCTTTATGGATTCCCTTCTCAACTCGATCATCTCCCCTGCAAGCAGCATCTGGTAATACAGCTGTATTGTGGTAATGATGGTGTCCGCTTTGACAGTGCGTACTTCGTTCTCGGCAGCCACCCTTCCCTTGTATGACGCCTGCAATGAATGGTAAAAGGTACCCGGGTTTACCGTCAGCTGCCCGTTTATGAACTTGATATCATATTGTCCCTCTATTTGCGAATTAAACCCTGCCTCAGCCCATTGCCTGGTATAGGATGCATCGGATGAAAGCTGAGGCCACAACATACCCCATGTTTCCCGCACCTTCATCCTGCTCTCTTTCACCTTTTCAAAGGATATTCTGTACCCGGTATTGTTCTTCAGGGACAGTCCTATTGCTTCTTCCAGGGCCAGCTTTCCTGCAGCATATACATTAAAGGGTGCCGCACAGACGGCCATGCACAATATGAATGCCCCGATCATGTGTTTCCCGCTACTACTCTTCATCCATATCCTCCATAACCCATTTATGGCTGTCCTTGATTTTCCGAATAAGTTCATCCAGATTTTCGAGAATTTCCCTGTCTATCGTGGGGATCTCTACATCCTTCCCGCGGGGACACAACCCCTTGAAGGTATGCTCAAGCACGAACAGGAAGAATTCTTTATCGCCGTTTTTACCATACAACCTGTCATACCAGCTTGATCCCTTGAAATGATCACGATCACTCTCATAATTCATAACCAGCATAACCAGGTTGTATACAGCCAGGAGGGGACTCCTGGTTTCGAAGTCTCCCGTTTTTATTCCTTCATGTATCACCTCTTCAAGCAAAGCCAGGCGTGGAAAGAGAAAATCATTCAACAGTGTAGTAAAATTACTCTTCCCGTCAGCGATCTCACGTGCGATTATTTTCATGAAGTCTGGATCGAAGGCTTCCCTGTGTACGTTGACCAGAATGTAAATCGCCATGTATAGTCCCTCTGGTGGCGTAAAGGTCCACCTGGACAGAAATTCCTGCACCATGTCGGTATCATCCACACCGAAGAGCCTCTGCAGCACCACCATGTAGAGGTTTTCCTTGTTCCCGAAATAATAATGGATCAATGCCTGGTTTGCATTTGCACGCCTCGAGATAGCCCCCATCCTGGCCCCGTTGAACCCGTTTTCAGCAAATTCTCTTTTTGCCGCGTACAGTATTCGCTCCCTCGTATCAACGGATTCTTCCCCGGCCACTACACCTGCCTCTTTTTTCTTATCGCTCATAATATATATAACACCTCATCTCATAAAACATGTTACCCGTATAATTAAACTTTTTAATTTAATTAACTGTTTAATTAAATCATATGATTAAAAAAATATAGCATCTCTTTTCTGTCAAACAAAAAAACTTGTAGATGCTCCTTTAAAATTTACCAATATCAATTGACATATAATATTACGCTGATTATGTTTAATTTGACGGGGTATTACTGAAGTGGAGGAAGCCAATGAGGGATCAAAAGAATGGAATACTGTACGAATTCGCCATGTTCTGCTTCAAGTGTGCCGCGAGAATATTGAGACAGCGGCCTCACCTTTACGGTAAAGAATATCTTAAAAATGTACCAACCCCTGTTATATTTACCGTAACTCATGACAGTTACTTTGAAGTTCCATCTCTTTCAAAGGTATATTACTCGTTAAAGCCCCGTCCCCGCTTTCTTATTATGGCCAAGGATGAATTTCTCAGCAAGCAATACCTTTCTACAAATTTCCCATCCGTAAATCCCGTTATAAAGAAAATATTTCAATTGCTCGACCGAACAGGTCTTCCACATGCCCTGTTCAGAAAATTGCGCCTGGTTACCATACATCGCCCCTTCATAGAGCAATATGCCGAAGAAAAAGATACCGTTCACCAGGAGATTGGGCAGCAGCTTGAAAATATAGGGGACAGCGTCAGCCAGGGGTTCTCCACACTCATTTTCCCCGAAGGCACCACATGGGGATACGGCGGACTGAAAAAGATCAGAAGCGGCATATACCAGCTGGTATCAAACACCTATGAAACCTACAGAAAAAAAATGTACATACTTCCAATCAACGTGAAAGTTGACCGCTGCATCAAGGGTGCCAAAGATGTCTTTATCAATATCGGCAAACCGGGATTCCTGATGGCTCACCGGGACGAATTCATCAGTCGGCTTGATTCAATCCTTCGATCTCTGCACACCATTACATTCAGCCAGCTTGCCTCCTATTACCTGAAAGAGCTTGCAGAGAGTACCGAGAAAACCATTTCCATAAGTAAAAACGAATTCTATCATAAAATGGATGAAATCATCAATCACTGCCTGAACACGAATGCCCGGGAATTTCTTCCCCGTATCGATGAAAGACTTGCCAGGCGCAGGTACATGATTCGGAAGATACGCGGGTTTCTGCGATTTTGCGTGAGTAAGGATTTTTTAATTGAGGAAAAACCTCGCAAGGGGAATACCATGTTCGTTATCAACACCGAGAAGCTTCTTGGTGCGTACAACAGGAAAACCTATCGCAAAATGAACCCCGTTGGTTATTCTGCCAATGAACTCATATCGCTGGGTGAGGATACACTTGCATACCTGTTTGACATGCCCCGTAAAGACTCCCCGCATGCCGTGCTGTCAAGATGACCCATCCGCATCAAGGGCATAGAGAATATCCAGGTACATCTGTGCTGACTGGCTCACTTCTGTCATTCGAACCGATTCATCACTTGTATGAGCTTTTGCAAGCTGTCCCGGTCCCAGGATAACCGGCTTTATACCGGCACCCCATAGTATGGTAGCATCTGAATCGCTCTGAAATGATGATGGCTCCCATTTCAGCGAACGCGCCGTCAGCACATCCTTGAGAAGCTCCGGGAAGTACCCCCTGGAGGGAAGATCATATCCCGCGTGTATGGTGGAGAACACCAGGGAGTCATGCAGCTGGGTACTGTCATCCAGTTGCCCCGCTATCACCTCTTCAATTTCAAACGAAAGATCACCAATACCAAATTGCGGGGGCACATGCAGATCAACATATACATCACATCGATCTGGAACGGCAAACCCTGCCTGCGAGCTCTGCATGTCCCTGATATTATAGATTACTTCATGCCGTGAACCATCCAGGTATTCTGTAAGTGAAAGAAGCATGGTAAGCATGGAACGAATGGCGTTATGTTCTTTCTGGGCAAGTGACGCATGTACCCGTCTGCCATAGGTTGTCAGTTCCAGTTCAAGGTAGCCGAAATGACTGAAACAGGGCATCAGGCTGGTTGGCTCACCCACGATTGCCCATGGATAATGATACTCATCCACGAATGTTTGTGCCCCGTCGCCGGTTTCCTCCTCTCCAACAACAAGCGCCAGTGAAGCAGGCAGGTCACCATCATGTGCCCTGCAGTAGGCGGTAAAGGCCTCGATCATTGCCGCACATCCACCCTTCATGTCGGCGGTGCCAAGCCCGTACACCTCGTCATCGTCAAGTTCGAAACGGTAATTCATGTAATCAGGTGCCGCAACGGTATCCAGGTGACCTACAAAGACCACCTGCGCGTTCTCCCTTGGAGAAAGTATTAAAAGATTATCCCTGCCATCTTCCACCTGCTGGCGAACAGCGGGAACATCTGCCCCCTTGAGAAAACCATCCAGGAAACCAACGATGGCCCCCTCTTTCCCTGATGGACTGTAAATATCCACCATGTCCCTGAATATTTTTTGCAGGCGAGCGTTGTTTATTTTCACTTTTCCAGAACTCATCCTCTTGTATCCTCTCCCGGAAGGTTTAACGTCAGGTATACATGATCCCGCGGCGAACTGAACCCCCTTGCCCTGAAAAAGGAGAGAGCCCTGTCATTATCAGCCGCCGTATCCACCAGCAAAGTGCTCACACCTTCTCCCTGCATTATCTTTCTAAACCCGTCAAACAGCAGTTCGGCCACCCCGCTGCCCTGAAAACTTTCATCAATCCCAAACCAGACGAGGTACCCGTATTTACGGGGAGAGTTTCTCTTGTCAACTATTGAACCCAGCAAAAACCCGGCAAGACTGCCGCCGGTTTCCGCCACCAGGCAGTACTCGGGATCACCGGTATAAAATCCTATTACCTCGTATTCATCCCACGTACGATACAGGGTGGGATACTCACGCAGGGTAAACAGCTTTTCTCCCAGGTGAAAAACATCCGCAAGATCATCTATCTGCATCTGCCTTATTCTAAACTCGATGTCCTGTTTTTTATGCCCATTCATGTTTTCAAGTACCTGTCCTTTTCTCATGATAATCCCATAGTGGTGACCTTCAACGACAAAAAAATGAGTGTTCGCTCACTTTTTTTTGAAACCTCTTACCCCTTTCCACTGTCTGATACAATATACTCATTAATATTTTCTTGCAATCATATTTAAGTATACCACATTATATATATCTACAATGGGAGATAATCATCATGGCAACCGGAACGATTTCACAAGCGGCAAAGAGTGCATTACATCGAACACATGAACTGATCCAGCGATACGGCCCCAGGCTTGCAGGTTCTCCCGAATCCGCACAGGTGGCAATGGAACTGGCCGGAGAATATGACAGGTACTGTCATCACACTACCATGGACGAATTCGCGGTGCGGCCTTTCGCTTTTCTGGGGTTTTTGAAAGTTGCCCCCCTGTTTAACATAGCAGCCGCACTGGTGCTTTTCCTTTTTCCGGAATATTATCTTATCGCGGCCCTGGGTTTTACCCTGGCCAGTACCTGGGCATTCAGCCAGTTCATTTGCTACGGTGAACTGTTTGATCCACTGTATAAAAGAAAAAAAGGATTTAACGTAAGCGGCATCATAGAGCCCATTGAACCGCCGCGGCAGCAGGTTATAGTAAGCGGGCATCATGACAGTGCCTACGAGTTCCGTTACATGTCGGACAGTCCAA
>CAZVRB010000149.1:0-5727 GCA_964629365.1 uncultured Leptospiraceae bacterium | reverse complement strand
GTTAAACAGAAAGGTCTTTTTCAAAAAAAAGGGATTTTTCCCATGGGATCCCGTGGCAGCTGCCTGCATGGTTGATAAGACCATGTTCAATGATAATTACGTTAAATTAAGCGTTCAACCGGGCGGTATCAGGTCAGGCCGTATTACCAGTATCACCAGCATGGACAGCAGTGAACCTGTTGAAGGGAATATACCGGTGAACATGCCTTTAGAGCTTGATGCTGCCAGGTTCATGGACCTTTTTATTAACAGCCTGGCAAGTTACTAGTTATACAGGAGGTGGTGAAGAATATGAAAAGCAAGGATATAAAATCATCCGGAGGACACATTACCAGGCGAGAAGCCCTGAAAGCAGCCGGGGCAAGTATGCTCACCCTTGGACTTGGCGGTCTTCCCGGCTCATTAATATCGGCATCATCAAAAAAACCGAATATCATATTCATCCTATCAGATGATCACCGCTGGGATGCCATGAGCTGCATGGGACATCCCGTTGTTAAAACTCCCGCAATGGACAGGCTGGCAAGGGAGGGAGTGCTGTTTGAAAACGCATTCGTCACTACCTCCTTATGCGGCCCATCCAGGGCAAGCTTTCTAACAGGGCAGTATGCCCATAATCACGGGGTCAAGAATAATCTTCTGCCATGGAATGATCAAAATGTTACCTTCCTTGAGTTATTAAAAAAAGAGGGCTATACAACAGGTTTTATCGGCAAGTGGCACATGCCCGGGAAGCTGCCGAAACTGCGGGGAGTTGACCGGTTTGTGACTTTCACCGCTTCAGGTGGCCAGGGTATATATTTTGACTGCCCCATGATTGTTGACGGCATTCCCGTACCATCAAGAAAAAAGTATATCACCGATGAACTCACTGATTATGCCATAGAATTTACTCGTGAAAACCGGGAAGGACCGTTTTGCCTGTACCTCTCACATAAGGCCGTCCATTTTCCTTTCTCACCACCGGAGAACCTTGAGGAACTCTACCGGGACAGTGACTTACATCTTCCGCCGGAAGCCGACCCCTGGGTAACCCTCACCAACGGCAATTTCTATCCAGGCACATTGCAAAGCTATTACCGAAAATACCTGGCGTCGGTGACGGCACTTGACAGGAGCATAGGTAAGGTCCTTGAAGAGCTTGATTCACTTGGTCTTGCTGATAATACAATAGTTATTTACGCCGGTGACAATGGTCATTTTTTTGGTGAACATCACATGTTCGATAAACGCTGGCCCTACGAGGAGTCAATACGCATTCCCTTCCTGGTTCGATATCCCGGGCATGTCAAAAATCCCGGAAGGAAAGTCGGGCAAATGGTGTTAAACATCGACCTTGCGCCAACATTGATTGATCTTGCCGGTATTGATATACCATCTTCAATGGACGGGAAAAGCTTTTTGCCTATATTAAAGAATAACAGCGCCTCCTGGAGAAACGCATGGCTCTACGAGTACTACCGTGACTATTCCTACAGTATACCTGATACCTTTGCCGTACGCACCGAAAGGTACAAGTACATTGAATTCGGTAATAACAGGAGACCCGAATTATACGATCTTGCCATTGATCCGGGTGAAACGAAAAACATCTACCCCACCACACTCGGAAAAACCGAGACAAATCGTCTCCGGAAAATGCTGCGTAATCTAAAGAAAGGTGAAGCAGAATGAATACAGAAAAATCACGGGCATACAGGTTTTATTTACCCACGCTTACGGCATTACTTGTATTTTTGGTGCTTTTTTTTACCTACATTAACGCATGGTACGTGAATAACAGGTTACTCCATTTTCTTCTGACTGACATTGCGGGATTTTTATACGGTGCTGTCATTATGGCAGGTCCGATCATAGTGTATCCCATTCTGTATTACAGGGGGGCAACCCTTCTGGAAAGGATCACCGGGTCAAGCGTGATACTTTTGGCATGGTACACGAAAGAGATCATAAGAATGATGCAGGTATATACTTTCTGGCAGTCACTGTTCTATCTTCTTATGCCTGTGCAGTTGGGCGTATTACTAATTACCGTCATACTTATGTCACTGTCCGAAATCGGCTGCCGGTTCTATGGGGTAAGAATCGGATCCCTCAAAGAAACAAAAAAGCCCACCATACCACTGATCATGGTACTGGTTTCGATTAGCCTGGTGTTTATGGTATTACATCAGGGAGGGCAATGGTATTTTTTCAGATTCTATGACTTGTACAAATTATTATTCATGTAATTCATAACGGGGATGGTATACTCATGAAAAACAAAAGTATTATTACATTCGTTTTCTTCCCATCCATCTTTACCATTGCAATACTCATATGCTCCTCAATGGCCATCAACCATGGATGGGAACTACCACTTGAAGATACGGGGTGGATGACGGATGCCGGCATTTTTGTAAGGATACTCTTCCTGTACTTCGGTACATATATAATATACCCTTTTACATTCTACGGAAGAATACGGCCCGGAATACGGGTATTTGCCGCGTATACCCCGCATTTCTACTGGTTCTTTTACCAGGTGACACTGCATGCTGGAATATATCCAGCCGGAGAATTGTTGTACACTATATTTAATCCTGTATTCCTGTTCTTCATTGCAAGGACAGTATTCCAGGTAGGCCTGGTTGAGATTATCTGCAGGTGGATCTGTAAAAACAGGGTATCCCCGCATCAAAAGTTACCGCTGCCCCTGCTCTGGATCATATCAGGTATATCAATGATGCTGGTAATGGCCTGGTTTGCAGTACCTTTCGTCAGGAAGTACCGAAACCTTTATGAACTACTTCTGAATTGAGGGTAATGATATGAAAAATACAAGACGGGATTTCTTGAAGAAGGTTGCCATTACTTCAGCTGCCATGGCAGTAGGCTGTAACTATGAAAACGACCATGACCTTGAAGAAAAAACAAAACTACTTATATCAAATAACGGTGATACACCCAACATCCTGCTGGTACTGGTTGACCAGGAACGGCAGCCAATGCATACCCGTCCCCTGCGAACCCCGTCCAGGGACAGGCTGAAAGATCATGCCGTTGAGTTTACAAACGCCCATTGCACCTATCCACTGTGTTCTCCCAGCAGGGCAACGGTTTTTACCGGACGCTACCCGCACGAGGCGGGTATTCTTCGCAATTGTGATCCAATGGGTGGCAACGAGGATATGCCTTCCAGTATTCCCACCCTTGGAGGTGTTCTCTCTCAATCTGGATACAGAACAGGGTATTTCGGCAAGTGGCATCTTTCAGGACTTACCAGGGTGCGCACCATGCCCCGCCGTTATGGATTCGATGATGCCAGGCTTTCAAACCAGGTAGTTGGCATAGGATCTGATGAATACTTTGCAAGGTACACCGGCAACTGGATCAAGAAGCAAAAGGACAGGGGCCCCTGGTTTGCAGTGTACGCACCGCTGAACCCCCACGACATCTGCTACCCGGTACTCAGGCACTTCTACCCCTTCGAATATGCTGATACCAAAAAAGATACAGCACTTCCTCCGAACTACTCCAGCGTCCGCTCACCTGGCATACATGTTGTCAGGGAAAAAACCATTGACTGGGGACGGTTCTCAATGGGCCTCAGGGAGGACTTTACCGATGAGTACTTCCGCCAGTACATAGCATTTTACTGCAACCTGGTTGAAGAAGTTGACAGGTGCCTGGGTTTCATACTGGACGACATAGAGCAGAGCGGCCAGTGGAATAACACCATAGTTGTATACACCTCTGACCATGGTGAAATGGCAGCATCCCACGGCTTACAGAACAAGGGTACCACCATGTACGAGGAAAACCTCAATATCCCGCTGCTGATATCTCATCCCGGCATCATGAAGGGGCATGCATGTTCAGATTCACTGGTATCCAATATTGACCTGGTTCCCACGATTCTTTCCATGACTGGAGTGCAATGGCCTGAAAAACTACATGGGAAAAGCTTACTATCAGCATCAGGTACACATGTACCGGGCAACCGTGATCATGTATTCGCAGAAGGAGGTGGGGTTCCCGTTGCATACTGGCGTGGAATCAGAACACGGGAATGGAAATACTGGCATTACACCGAAACAGGTGAAGAGCTCCTCTTCAACATCAAAAAAGATCCATATGAACTCAATAACCTTGCAGGTGACCCGGCTCACACGGCAAGAATCAGGAGATTCAGGAATTCGGTGCGCGCGTGGAGAACACAAACAAACGATCCGGTTAAATCCTTCTTGACCTGATGCGACAGATTACATTAAAGAATGATATGGCACGTATAAAGGACATAGCACGAATAGCCGGGGTTTCGGAGGCTACTGTTTCACGGGTTCTGAATAAAACAGTCCCGGTCAACGTCGAAACAGAACAAAAAGTGCGTGATGCCATAGAGAAAGCACGATACAGGCCAAACATGCTGGCAAAGGGGCTCAGGCAGCAAAGCGGCAAACTGATCGGCTTAATCGTACCCTCCATACATCACCCCACCTTTTCACTGATCACCAGCCATGTGGAAAAATACACACGCATGAGCGGGTTAAACCTAATTATCGGGAACACGGGATCCGATCCCGAAACGGAATCACAAATAATAAACGACATGCTGGACAGGAAAGTCAACGGCATAATAACCCTACGTGTTTCAAATAAAAGTCATGCAACAGAGGTGCTTGAAAATTATGATGTTCCATTCGTATTGCTGGACAGGGCACAAACAGATTCTCCATTCTCATACGTCATGACTGATAACCATGCTGCCGGGAAAATGGCTGCAGGGTATCTATACGATAAAGGACATAGAGATATTGTATGTGTAACGGGTCCCATGGACGTCAGCGTGGTCAACATGCGCCTGGCCGGGTTTACAGAAGAGCTTAATAAAAAAGATTGTCAATTACCCCCGGGAAATATTTACCAATGTGATTTCACCTTTGACGGCGGCCGGCAAATCGCAGAACAAATCATTCAGGATCATGGCGAAATAACAGCAATATGGGCACAGAACGATCCAATGGCACTGGGATTAATGTACCAGTATATGAAATTAAAATATACCATTCCACGAGATATTTCCATTATGGGAATGGATGATATAGAACTTTCATCACAATATATACCCGGATTGACAACAATACGCCAGCCATTTGAAGAAATGTGCAGGATAGCCGTATCATATATCTCAGAACCCGAACTGCACCAGCAAAAACAGGTACTCCTCACACCCGCTCTTGTGGAAAGAGAATCCGTCACGCTAATACAACAGGATTATATTTGACATTTAGAGTATTTACTCTATCCTGTCATTTACAACCTGAATGGAGAAATGCGTGAGTACAAAAGACCGAATAATCGATACAGCCATAGAACTTTTTAACCGGCATGGTGCCCACAGTACCACCACCAACCATATCGCCGATGCCATGGGGATAAGTCCCGGAAACCTCTATTATCACTTCAACAACAAGGAAGAGATCATACGTCACATCTTCAAACGTATCGTGGTCGATTTCGACGCCGTGTGGATAATGCCGGAAGGACACATCCCAGGTCTATCTGATGTACTGCATGTGTTCATGGAGACATCAAATCTTTATTACAAGTACAGTTTTTTTTACCTGGAGATCGCTTCTCTTCTTGCCCGTGATGCGGAACTGAAAGACGCCTACCAGAAAAATCATGATCAGCGTTTCAGGCAGCAGGAGGAATTTTTTTCATGGCTCATTCAGCAGGGCTTTA
>CAZVRB010000148.1:0-5816 GCA_964629365.1 uncultured Leptospiraceae bacterium | reverse complement strand
ATGAGACATAATATGCCCTACATAGAATATGGCAGTTCTCCTTTTCACTCAAAAAAAACCGGAATGTATTATGAATTAACGTTTCAAGTCATTTTTTTATATTGATATTTTTTTTACTAAATATTGCATATCAGGGTATCGATATATGTACCAGCAGGGATACATTGCGCGACTGGAGGAGTACCTTGAATAACGAACGGACATGGACATTCCCTAAAGAAATATCACTGGAAGAGGTTCCCCAGTATTCACGATTACTGGATAAGTGTGAATACAACGAGTTTATCAGCTTTGATCTCACCAACACCATCAATGTACATTCATCATTTATCGGTTTCCTGCTGCACGCCAAGAACCACATCTCTTCCAGGGGAGGAGACCTTTACATTTACCCTTCGCAGGCGGTCACGAAAATAATAAACCTTATGCAATTGAAAGACTACCTGTTACATTAAGCCAGTTGATAATGTATACATTTCCTGCTGTATCTAACAAAAAGCAATTGACAGTTTTGTGATAACCTGCAATTTATTGAATAGTTAAATTATAAAATGCTCATTGTAAATCCACGGGACAGCAAAGGATATATTCATGATTCTTTCGGAAGAACAGGTCAATTATACCAGTGAGTTATTAAAATCGATAGCTCATCCCATCCGTTTGAAAATACTTTGTTTTTTGATAGATGGCGAAAAAACGGTAAGCCAGATAGAAAAAGAATTCGGGTCAACCATTTCAAATATATCACAACACCTTACCATCCTGCGGAAGATGTATATTATCAACAGGCGCAAAGAAGCCAATTTTATGTACTACTCCCTGAAAGACGACAGGGTGCTCAGCCTGATAAAAACACTGAAGAACCTCTTCTGCGCAGAATAATTGATCATGCGTCAAAGCCTGTACCTGTTATACCGTGGATTAATCTTCGCTGTAGTACTTTTTTTTATCTTCCCCGTGGGAGATGACCTGCAATCCCAGACCGCAAACAAAGAACTGGTTCTGCTGGGACAAAAGATATACAGCGAAGACTATGTAAAGTACAAGCTTAATCTTCATGGCAGGCTGCATCCCGACGAACATAATTTTGAGAACATTTCAAAAAACATACGACGATTCTATATTGAAAGGGGTTATCTTCTTGTTAACACTTACCTGGTCAAGGATAACACCCGATCCCTTGTAATCTACATAGATGAAGGTAGACTGAACAGGATTGTATTTGAGGGCCTGAATACCCTTTGGACTCTTTATACCAGGTATCAATTCGAGCTTCCTCATAAAATATATAACAAGTACAGGATTAATCAGCAATTTGAGAAAATTAAGAAATCAAGGGGGGTGAAAGATGTACAGGCACTTTTGACCCCCGCGAAAGTGTATACAAAATCCCTTCTCCAACTGGACAGGGAGGTTCTTATACCATATATCGGCAGTGCAAAAATGCCCTTTCTAAACAGTCCCATACAGAGATACAACCTTGAAATTGAGTTTGTCAGTGCCCCATCCTCCTCGTCAAAAAAAAGAAGGGGAATGCGTTATAATCTCAATTTACATTATACAAAGGGCTTCATTCCCGAGGCTGAATATGACCACCCCTCCCTGCTGCAGGATGGGGATTTCTTCAATGCGGAAACAAAAGTGGGCCTGTATTACGGGTTGGATCTCAGTTTCGCGTCAATACCCGACCTCACCTTCGCTGAACTTGAAACAACATATAATCTCAAACCAAAACTAAATAATTATTTTACCCCAAGGGTAAGGGGGTACGCGTACCATTCACGATCATCCCGTTCTGACCTGGGGTTACTGCGCTATAAGTACGTAAGCACCGATGGAACACTTGAGCCAGGCATAGCCCTCTTAAAAGAATTACGGGTATACCTGGGGTACGGTGTTGAGAAAGTTTTCATGTTCAACAGTGAAACAGACGAAGAATCCGACTACAAGGTCTACATACAGGAAAGTGTTGACCTGTGGAATTACGTAACAACCTCCATTGAATTAAACCTGCTACCCTTCACCTTTTCAAGTACCGAAAAACGTGAATTCAACCTGCGTTACAGTTATTACAAGAGCGACACCGATTATCACAGGATTCTATTTAATGGAGAACTTGGTTTTGAGTTTCCCGGGCATACTATATATTCAGTGAATATGCAGGCACAATATTTCTTGAAACGACCTCCATTTTACCACGAACCATCCGTATCTTCCGGTCAGTTCAGGGGTTTCATGGGTTCTTCATATCATACCCGGCGTCTGGCACAACTTGGCCAGGAAGTACAGGTCTCCATATACAGGGATTTTCTATACGTGGGAGTATACGGAGATCTTACAGTTTTCGAAGGCAGCGGCTACGATCTGGATGGTGTGAAGTACGGAATGGTAGGGGGCCCCACTCTTCACTACATTATAATGGACCAGTTCGAATTCGGTCTTTACTTTGGAAGGGATTACCTGCTTCCAAACCGCCTGTCAGGCAACAACCTCAACTTTTTCATTCACCAGAAGTGGTAACAGTCATTCTTCACTGCACGCTAAGTATATTTGCAGTGTTGAAAAACCTGTCGTCCTGGCGAAGATAGCAATATGCCTGTACGTAATCATTATTCCCCTGGGCAACAAACTTCTTTGGAAGAATGCTCCTGGTTGACACATTTCCACGGGCATCCCTGTATTTTATGGTCACACGATGCCCGATGGGAATCCGGCTGTCTGCTGGATTTCGTTTTTTACCGGGGCGTATTGACTGGGTAGTTATCATTTTACCATGATATTTTTGAAGATCTCGCAATGTCCACGACCCTTTGGAATCCAGTTTTCTAATTATCGTCTTAAATAAATCCATGCATCCGTAGGCATCAGAGATGGCCCTGTGTGCCCGGATTGGTATATTAAACCTTTCACATAATGCCCCAAGCCGGTAGTTGGGGAGATCGGGAAATGCTTTCCTGGCAAGTGTCAACGTGTCAAAGGACATCATGGGTGGTGTGGCCAGGTTATGAGTACGGAAAGCCGCATCCATAATGGACAGGTCAAAACGGGGATTTTGAATTATAAGTATGGAGTTGCCTATAAAACGGGTAATGTCGTCAAGGGTATCCCGCACAGAGGGAGACTCCTGCACCATGTCAGCATTAATGCCATGGATCATGGTAACATGTTCCGGGATGTCCCGTTCCGGGTTGACCAGGGATTCATAAGTATCCAGTATTTCATTAAAGGTAAACCTGACGATGCCCACCTCAACCATTCTGTCGATGAGGGTATTAAGCCCCGTGGTTTCAAAATCCAGCGCGCAAAACTCTATCTCCGTAATTTTTTTCCCGAATTCCATTCTCATTATCTCTTAGCTGAAATCCCCTATCATGCGAACCTCGGGGTAAAGATGGATGCCGTAAGTTTTAAGCACGGCATCCTGTACCAGTTCAATAACATTTCTAATGTCAGCAGACGTGGCGTTGCCGGTGTTAATTATAAAGTTCGTGTGCAGGTCCGACACCATGGCACCTCCCACCGACTTTCCTTTCAGTCCCGCGTCGTTTATCAATTTCCATGAAGCATGCCCGTCAGGATTTTTAAATACTGATCCAGCGGAAGGGAACTGTACCGGATGCTTCTGGTTGCGTTCCCTGACAACCTGCTCAACAGCGTTCTGTATTTCCCGGGCATCTTCTACGGGGGAAAGTGAAAAAACCGCGCTATATACAATTGATCCTTCCGGAAGACCCATGGAGCGGTATCCTGTGTTGGCCCTGTTGATTACTTCTTCGATCATCTTCCCTTCAGAAGTAATATACCTCACCCGGGTAATAATATCCGCGAAACAGCCCATGCTGGTTCCGGCATTCATCACGATTCCACCCCCCAGGCAACCGGGAATACCAGCCATAAACTCCACTCCCGAAAAGCCCTGGCCTATACAGTGTTGTATAAGGGTACTCTTTTTCACCCGCGCATCGGCACGAATTGTGCCCATCTCTGAACTTATTATCAGTTTATCATCATCATCGTCAAGGGCCACCCTCATGACAATTCCACGTATGCCCCCATCCCCCACAAGAAGATTTGATCCTCCGCCGATAACAGTTAACGGGATTCGGCTTTCTGATGCAATAGCGGCAATAGCCCGCATATCATCATATGCCAGGGGGTGGACAAGAATATCAGCTGGACCGCCGGTTTTGAAGGTGGTATATTGTTTCATAGACACATCAGTGAGAACTTCACCATGGGCCAAGAGCATATCAATTACGCGGGTATATTCATTATTACTAGTTAGAGATGTCATTCGCTGGTCCACAACCGGATTATTAAAGAAATGTAGGGATTTATTCACTATTTGTCAATATATTATATGAGTGAAAAGTGAACATCAGTTTTCACTAAATTCTGATTCTATGGCAAATCATTTTTTTAAAAAAATGTAGCTTTTTAGCCGATAATTGATACGTAATGGTATAAACTAATAATAAATCAGCCGGATTAAAATGATACTAAAAAAAAAGAAAAAAGAAGTACCGGATTTCCAGGAATTCACTGACGATGAAGGGAAAAAGTGGATACAGACTTCAACCGATGACCTTTTCTCAGTCAAAGAACTGAATGATATTATTGAATCAGTTGAGAACGAGAAGGTGCCGGGTGAGATTGTCCTGGCCCGTATCGATTTCAAGAAGGTCAACAAGGAATACTATGACAAGGTTCAGGAGCTTCAGCAAAAACTCAAAAAACGAACCGAACTTCTGAACAAGCTGGTAGCGGAATCGCGAAGAACCGTTGATAAGAAAAACCAGAAACTGAAAGAATTGATCGCCTATATCAAGAAACTGCATGTCCTCCTGGCATATTACAAGCAATCCCCTGAGGAGTTTCAAAAGATAGAGATACCCTCCCTCATTTACAAGGTTGTAAGCCGGGAAGCACCCGTCATCGATGAGAAACCCGGGTCAAAACCCATGGTGTACACCGAGGTTGAAGAAGTGCTCCTTGATGACGAGGGAAACGAGATGGGTACCGTGTAATAACGAAAAACAATTGACAAGTGGCCCCACCTTTGCGGTTTCTTACATAACAGCATCAATTACAGGAGGAAGGCAGGTGTCTTTACGAATATACAATACGTTGACCCGCAGAATTGACGAGTTCACCCCGGGGGGCGAAAAGAAAGAACAGGTTTCACAATATCCCCCCGTTACCATATATTCATGCGGCCCCACCGTATACGGCTTCGCCCATATCGGCAATTTCAGAACATTCGTGTTCAATGATTTTCTCCGCAGGTATCTGAAATTTCGCGGCTTCACGGTTGATCATGCCATGAACATCACCGACGTGGACGACAAGACCATCGCGGGTTCAATCAGTGAAGGTATAACCCTTCAGCAATACACCGAAAGGTATACCGGCATTTTCATGGATGACCTTTCCTCCCTTAATATTGAAAACGTTGAACATACCCCGAAAGCTACCGGGTCAATAGACGCCATGGTTGATATAATCCAGCATCTTGACAAGAAGGGGCTCATCTACGAGAAGGACGGGTCAATATATTTCAGTATCTCAAAGTATGACCGTTACGGACGACTGAGCAATCTTGACACACGGGAAATACGAAGCGGTGCACGGTATGATGCCGACGAGTACGAGAAGGACGATGTTCGTGATTTCGCCCTCTGGAAAGCACCCCGTGAAAACGAACCCGCATGGGACACCCCTTTCGGTAAGGGACGTCCCGGCTGGCACATCGAGTGCTCCGCCATGGTGCGTAAAATCTTCGGCAGCACCATCGACATTCACACCGGCGGTGTTGA
>CAZVRB010000147.1:0-5963 GCA_964629365.1 uncultured Leptospiraceae bacterium | reverse complement strand
CCCATAATGATAGTTGCAATACTGATGGTATCAGTGATCAGCAGCTTCAAGGTGATACCGGGCGTTATTGCACTGCTTGGTGCGGCACTGCTGGTTTACATGGGATACGAAACAATTACATACAGTGGCAACAACGCTGCAAAAGAGATACAGTCGCCACCAGCCTCCCTCAGGAAGGGATTTCTTGTGAATATGTTAAGCCCCTACCCGTATCTTTTCTGGATAGGCGTTGGTGCTCCCCTCACCTTGCGGGCATACCAGCAATCTACTATGCATGCAGCCATTTGGATAGCTGCATTTTATATTACCCTGATCGGGTCTAAGGTATTCATAGCTATACTTGTAGAACGTTCACGCAGGGTACTCAGTTCTGCAATATTCACCTGGATTATGCGTTTCCTTGGTATTGTGATGTTTATGTTTGCAATATTATTTATACGAGAAGGTCTCATAATACTTAATAATAATTGAGCCACAGATGATCACTCATTTACACAGATAATTAATGGATATTGACTTTTTAATCATCTGTGTATATCGAGCGAAGCGGGTGGCTATAATATTTTAGATCATTTTTTCTAATATTTTTTGCTAATTATTTTTTTAAATTATTGACAATAACCCCCTTCTTTTGTATTGTTTATGAAAATTAATGTAAAAAAGGATTACTTCATAAAAATGACTAATTGCCGTGCAAACCGAAACCTTCTAGTCGCTGTCGTCAGCGTCGTCGTAGTAGTGGTCACCACTACCGTTACCGGTTTGCACTGGAGGGAATGAAGTAGTCTTTTATTATACTGAAACCCAAACCCCCGCAGGTGCAAACCGGCGGGGGTTTTTTATTTTATAACGGAGGAACACATATGAAAATGACAGGAGCAGAGCTCATCATAAGACTTCTCGAACGGCAGGGAATTACTACTGTCACTGGAATACCAGGTGGAGCCAATCTGCCGGTATACAGGGCACTTGCCGATAGCCATATTGAACATGTACTGGCCCGGCATGAACAGGGTGCCGGTTTCATCTCGCAGGGAATGGCACGTACAACTGGAAAACCCGCAGTTTGTTTTGCAACGTCTGGACCAGGTGCGGCAAATGTTATAACCGCCATTGCCGATGCTAAACTTGATTCTGTACCGGTAATCGTGATAACCGGACAGGTGGCTACCGG
Source organism: uncultured Leptospiraceae bacterium (assembly GCA_964629365.1). Classification (GTDB taxonomy): domain Bacteria; phylum Spirochaetota; class UBA4802; order UBA4802; family UB4802; genus M55B154. The sequence goes on along the minus strand of CAZVRB010000147.1, from coordinate 4,789 downwards.
CATGATGGGCACCGATGCCTTTCAGGAGGTTGATACCTACGGACTTACCATACCCATCACCAAGCATAATTTTCTGGTGAAAAGTGCTGATGAGCTTCTTTCCGTTATACCAGAAGCCTTTACCATTGCACAGAGCGGTAGACCTGGTCCTGTAGTTATCGACGTTCCCAGGGACGTTCAAACAGGACAGGTTGAATTTGAACAGTATCCCCGTCCGGGACAGCGAAATGATATAGTGTACATGGGTATTGAGGATATTGAAAAAATTGCAACGAAAATCAACACCTCCAAAAAGCCTCTTCTTTACGTTGGTGGCGGTATTGGCAATTCAGACACCTATGGGGAACTTTTTTCCATGGCCAGGAAGAACAATATTCCGGTTACAACCACACTGATGGGCCTGGGTGCCTACCCGTCCTATGATCCCCTTTTCGTGGGAATGCTTGGTATGCACGGTGCGCGGTACACTAACTACATTCTTGATGAGATCGACCTTCTTATCGCACTTGGTGTTCGATTCGACGACAGGGCAACCGGAAAGGTTATGGAATTTGCTCCAAACGCTTCAATTATTCACATTGACATCGACCAGGCAGAGATTGACAAGATACGCGAAACCGACCTGAACATGGTTGGTGATCTTCGTCACTCCATGAAAAAACTGGTTCCATTGATAGAGGATAACCAGCGAGAAAGCTGGGTAGACTATGTCACCGACATGAAGGCAAAACACCCCTACCCGGAACCTGAAACTGACTCGGTGTTTCACCCGGTGAACCTGCTGAAGACTATAAGCTCAATGGCAGACTACCAGACCATCATCACCACCGATGTGGGACAGCATCAGATGTGGACCGCCCAGTACTATCCATTTAATTATCCCAGGACTATGCTCACCTCCGGCGGTTTCGGCACTATGGGTTTTGGCCTTCCGGCTGCCATCGGTGCGGCAATCGCTAACCCCGAAAAGAGAATTATCTGCATAAGCGGTGACGGGTCTTTTCTGATGAACATCCAGGAACTTGCAACACTGAAAGATCTTGAACTGAATGTTACTGTTATCATTATGAACAACCAGGCGCTGGGACTTGTACGCCAGCAGCAGGAGATGTTCTATGATAAGAAGTACGTTGCTTCGCGGTTTATATCAAATCCCGATTTCGCGGGAATAGCTGAAAAATTCGGCATTCAGGGCATTAACCTTGCTGAAGAAGAAAATCCCATGTATGCCATAGCAAGGTCGCTCAGCGAACCGGGTCCGTTTGTAATAGATGTACCCATTGGTCAATCTGAAAATGTTTATCCCATGGTGCCTCCAGGGGCGGCCAACAGGGAAATGGTAGGATAAAGGAGGACAATATGAATACTATCGTTATAGAACTTCTGGTTAACAACCATCCCGGCGTAATGTCACATATAACAGGCCTTATCATGCGCAGGGCCTGCAATATTGAAGGAATACTCTGCGGAACAGTGGGGGACGGGAATACCAGCCGCATCTACCTGTTGATGGAGAACGACTGGCGTATACCGAAGATCGTCAAGCAGCTGAACAACCTCTACGATGTGATCGAGGTTATTCCGCGTGAAGACTGCGACGCCGCGGTGTTCGACAGGATACCGGAGATGATGGAGACGGGTGCGGGGGTTTGATCCCTCGTCCCGTTTTCTGAAAGGATTTACCGCAGATAGGGATATTGTATTTTATTATTTGTAGAATTATTTATCAACCATGTTTTCTACTTGTATATATTATTAAATTCCTATAAACCTATCCACCATGTAGTATACTACATGTAAGCCGTTCATTTAAACGTTAATAATTTTGAATACTGGCATATTGTACCATGAAAAAAGCAATAAATTTGATATTTGCAGTTACCGTACTGGCACTGGTGGGTTGTTCAGTTCCTGATAACTCAGTTATGATTGATTCGTGGGAAATCATTGAAGCTTCTAATGATTCTTTACGTGTACCGGATGTGGCGGAAAGCAAGTGGGAAAAGGTTGCTGTTCCATCTACTACTGCCCTTGACAGCTTCGAGAAGGTTTTCTGGATCAGGTCAACATTCAATGCAAACTTTGACCAACTGGGAGCTCCAAAAAAAGGACTATCCATATACCTGGGACGAATCGCAGATACCGACCATACATTTATCAATGGAAAAATGATCGGTCATACTGGAAGTGAGCCTCCTTCCCTTTACTCGTCATGGAGCCAGCACAGGGCGTATTATATACCACCAGAAATTCTTGAAAATGATGGTGAGAATACTATTCATATAAGAATATTCGCCGATACCGTACTTGCCCTGTACCATATACCTTTTATACACAACTCGGAATTTATAGAAAAATTCACATTTTTTAAAAATTTTCAATCATGGTATATACATATAATTACCGGTTTCATTGCCCTGGTGCTTGGAATAATATCACTGGTTGAACACCTCACCGACAGGAAGCGAAAACTTCCAATGGTATTCAGCATACTATGCGGTGGATGGTTCGTGATTACCCTTCATATGTTCCTTCCACAGACACCAATCGCATATCCTGATCGGGAGATAATATACTTCATGCTGCTTGTGGCCGAATCCGTAATGATCTATCTGTTTATGGAAGAACTTCTTGGAGTTCGTATAAAGTGGCTTAGAATTATAGTACTTGTTCTAGGTATTGCCGGCATACTAATGGCTGGTTCAGCTTTCTTTTTTGGAAAGCTGTATGGCATACGTAAACTTGGCCTCACCCTGTTGATGACAATAATGCAGATATCATGGGCACTTATCATCATACGCGCACTCGCCTCGGGGAACCGCGAAGCCCGCACCGTACTTGTGGCATACATCCTTTTCGTTTCAACGGTTTTTATGGACGCCCTTATGATCATGCACGTGTACGAAAGTGAAATATTGTGGATAAATTTCGGATACCTGGTACTCCTCTTTACATTTTCTACTACCATGGCACAGCGAAATACAACCATGGCCAGGGATCTGGCCCGCTCTAAATCAAGGATTGAAGACCAAAATTCCATGCTTTCCCACGTTTTCGAGAAAGTCCGATGGTCAGTGAAAACACTTACCGAATTTACCACTTCTGTGAAAGATCATACTGATGCCATGCAGCACAGCATGAACGACCAGTCTGCAAGCCTTGAACAGACCGCCGCATCAATGGAGGAACTTCAGGCCACTTCACAAAGCATAAATGACCGCATAAAAGAACAGGATACTATCATACACAGCAACAGGGAGCTGCTGAAAGGATACCTGGATTCCATCAACAATATCACCCTGGCTGCAAAGGAAGCCGTACAGTTAAGCTACAATACCATGGGAATGACAGAAAATACCAAGTCTTCACTACAGGATATCGTTGACGGAATGGCAAGTATACGGGAGTCTTCTGATGCCATACGTGAGATATCCACCATGATCAATGATATCGCCGAGCAAACGAACCTTCTCTCGTTAAACGCTTCTATAGAAGCAGCCCGAGCCGGTGATTCCGGCATGGGTTTCGCGGTTGTTGCCCAGGAGATCGGGAAGCTTGCTGATCGATCGATACAACAATCCAAGTCAATTCAGAACATTATCAACGAAACGGTTTCATATATCGAAAATGAAACAGATACTGTCTCCCGTTCTTCAGGTAATATTGAGCAGGTCGAGAAATCTGTAAACTCTGTTGGAAAAGCCATAGACAGTATCCTTGACCTTTGCATAGAACAGGAAGGATTAACCACTAAAACGAAGGAAAACATCGACCGAATTGCTGCAGGTTCACAGGGTATTACATCTGCTACCGCGGATCAGCATAATACTATTTCCGAGATATCAAAATCCATCGAAATGCTGAACGAGATTACTCAGGGTGTGGTATCCCGCAGCGACAACATGGCAGAATCACTTGATACATTGATGACACAGGTCGATTCACTCAGGGAGATCGTGGAAAGCCAGGCAGGTAATAACAATAAAGATCAATAGCTCTGCTCTGTACCAAAAGCACCCCGTCCTTCTACCGGTGTAAAATCATAATCGGGGTATCGTGCTTTCAGTGAATCGGTTACTTTCTTTACGACGTGCATTGGGGTCTTTACTCCCCTGCCAAGGTAGTTCGATCCGGCATCAACGATAAAATGTTTCTTACCGTTGCGTGGTTTCCCCGCCTTAATGTGGCCCCCGTGTGTTGGCCTGAAATTGTAAGGCTCCTGCATTAGTATTGTTTCAGTTTCTATATGTGGTTTTGTGCCGGCTGAAAAGAATTTCGGGGTATAGCTTTTCTGCTGCATCATTTGTGCAACGTAGGTTATGTGCTCCCCGTCATACAGTCCCTCCAGCCAGTCACGGAACATCTCCTTGGCCACCCTGTCCCAGTTGCGGCGTTCGGTAAACCTGCCAATGCGGAATTTTTGCTGTATGGGAACGAAAAGAAGGGACATGTTCTCATACTTCTTCATCTCAAGAAGTTGCTCTGGCACGTAACTCATCATCACAAAATTTATAATTGCATCCTGCAGGTGTTCATTCTTTTTATAGAGGGGCCATTCCCGAATGATTTCCATGGCCCGGGCAGCATTCCTGCTTTCCCTGAATGATGAAGTATACCTGTAAAGACGGTCATCTTCTTTCAAGCGCAGCACACCCTCGTTTGCAGCAAGTGTCCCCTCGTTGAGGTCAAGCACGTTCAGCAGGATTATACCCCCGTTATCGTCGACACGGTAAAAACAACCCTGCTGGTCTTTGCCGTTTCCTGTTCTTCTTACTATGGATCCTGAATC
>CAZVRB010000146.1:0-5970 GCA_964629365.1 uncultured Leptospiraceae bacterium | reverse complement strand
AGATCGCCGAAGACCTTATCAAGATATATTCACAACGCAAGGCCCTGCGGGGTTTTCAGTTTCCCCCCGACACCACCTGGCAGGAAGAGTTCGAGGCCCTCTTTGAATACGAAGAAACCCCCGACCAGATCACCGCCATCGAAGACGTAAAAGACGACATGGAACGCCCACAGCCCATGGACCGTCTCGTCTGCGGCGACGTGGGGTTTGGCAAAACCGAGGTGGCCATCAGGGCGGCCTTCAAGGCGGTGATGGCGGGCAAGCAGGTGGCCATACTGGTACCCACCACGGTGCTGGCCATGCAGCATTTTTCCACCTTCAAAAATCGTTTCGAAGATTACCCGGTAACAGTAGAGATGGTATCACGATTCAGAACCAGGGGCCAGATCAATACCGTCAAAGAAAAGCTTTTGAGGGGGGACGTGGATATCTGCATCGGCACCCATGCCCTGCTCTCAAAAGATGTGAAGTTCAAAAATATCGGCCTCCTCATCGTCGACGAGGAACAGCGCTTCGGGGTGAAGCACAAAGAGCAGCTGAAAAAACTGCGCACACTGGTGGACGTGCTCACCCTCTCGGCCACCCCCATACCCCGCACGCTGCACATGTCACTTGCCGGCATCCGTGACCTGTCCATCATCACCACCCCGCCGGAGAACCGGCAGTCCATCGAGACCTACGTAATGGAAGACAATCCCGACATCGTGCGCATGGCCATAATGAACGAAGTGGAAAGGGGGGGACAGGTATTCTATGTGCATAACAGGGTGCAGTCCATTGAAGACCAGGCCATGGTGCTGAAAAAGCTGGTACCCGAAGCATCATTCTGTGTGGCACACGGACAGATGCACGAGCACGAACTTGAAGAGGTGATGATCGATTTTCTGAACGGGAAATACGACGTTCTGGTAAGCACCTCCATCATCGAGTCGGGACTTGATATTCCCAACGTGAACACCATCGTGGTAAACCGGGCGGACACCTTCGGCCTGTCACAGCTCTACCAGTTAAAAGGACGGGTGGGACGCTCGGCACGCCAGGCATACGCGTACCTGTTTTATCCCCGTCATATCCCCTTAACCGAGGTGGCCCAGAAGCGTCTGCATGTTATTTCTGAATATGCCGACCTGGGCAGCGGTTTCAAGATAGCCATGAAGGACCTCGAGATCAGGGGATCAGGCAACATCCTGGGGAAGGAACAGTCAGGTAATATCATGGACGTGGGATTTGAGCTCTACACGCAGATGCTGGAGGACGCGGTACGCAGGCTGAAAGGGGAAAAACCGGTACACATCTTCCGCACACCGGTATTTCTGAAAATGGACCTGTACATTCCGGAGTTATACATCGATGATGAGCGTCAGAAAATTGAGTTTTACAAGCGGTTTGAGTCATGCGAAACCGTTGAAGAAGTGGAAGAAGTGGAAACCGATATGATTGACCGTTTCGGCCAGGCACCTCAGCAGGTTACACTGCTGGTAGAGATGGAAAAGGTGCGTTCCATTGCCTCAAGCCTGCAGATTGATGAAATACTGGAAGACTCAAGGGCCATAAAGATCCGCATATCCGGGCAGTCCCAGGTTGACGTGAACAAGCTGGTTTCGATTATACAGAAGGACAAGCGGCTGTTTGTAGACAAGTTTGACAAGGAGCTGGTTCTGTTTAATCCCGGCAACGTTAATGAAGAAAAAAAGCTGCAAGAGCTAAAAAAATTGTTGCGCCAATTGCAATGACACTGTAGTTTCACAAATTGAAAATATTCGTAACATATAGAGCATCAGGGTACCAAATAATACATTACGTAAAGACCGGTATATATATGATCTGACACACTGCACGATCCCCGGCCGGAAAACAATATACTTTTCCATTAAAATTAAGTTTTCGAGAGGATTGATTATGAAGAAAAACATTTTTATTATCGCGGGCATACTTTTACTATCATCCATGCTTTTGCTGATAACGGCATGCGGTAATGGTTTCTCAGGAGAATGGGTTGCGAAGATCAACGGCGAGACCATAACTGACGAAGAACTGGATAATTATTATTACGCGCAGCACAAGAGCATGATGAACCTTTCCAAGGAAGAAATTGACAAGCTGGCAGCAAATCCTTCTGCCACTGCACAGAATCCCCTTCTCAACAAGCAGGAATTCCTGGAACAGATGATCAGGCAGCAGCTGGTCTACCAGGAAGCAGTTGACGCCGGGGCCTTGAAAGATGATGAAGTGAAAGCCCTCATCGACATGACCAAGCAGAGCGTGGTTATGGGCTGGTATGTAAAAGATAAATTCAAAGATGACATTGAAATCAGCCAGGACGAGATCGAGCAGGTATACGCACGGCAGCGATCGAGGTTTCAGGGTGTACCTATCGAGCAGGCAGAGATGTACATAAAGCAGAACATCTACCAGCAGAAGATGCAGATGAAACTGAGAGAGATGGTTGAAAACCTGCGTGAAGAAAGTAAGATTGAGAAGAACACAGAGCTGTTGAGAAAAAAGATTAAAGACAGTAACAAAGAGGTAGAGCAGGATGCAGCCACTCCACCTCTGGGCAAACAGCCGCAACAATAGATACCCCCCATACACACAACAACAAACGCGGAATTCAGCTTTGCTGACTCCGCGTTTGTTGTATTCTCTACCTTTCTCTACCTGATTTACCTGTTTTATGTTTGACACTCCCCATTCACTCACTTATAATTGGTATGCTTTTCAGCAATGTATTGTTTTCAATTAAATATCGATCATCAACACTTATTAGCGAGGTTCGCTGTCATGAAAAAAGTATATTCAATACTTATTACAGGTGTTGCAGTTATCCTTTTATTCGGTTTTATCGCGGGCTGCGCCTCTAAAAAGCCTGTACGCGCGTTGAAAAGAAGTGTATCACCAAACTCACAAATCGCCGTAATTGTAGATCACCCCAACAACATCAAGAATGTTATCCTGTCACGTTTCATGGAAAGAAACTACCGGGTGAAGGCCATAAACGCGTCCGACCTTTATACACTAAAAGATATATATGACATTTCTGATTTCAAAAAACTTGCGTACAAATCTGACATGGCACCTGAAGGTGAAGGCCAGGGCGACCTGCTTTCATTTGAAAAATCATATGACAATCTCTACAAACTTCACGTATACAATTATGAGCTGAACAAGGCAGAATCAATTGCCGAGATGCGTACTAAATATAACGTCCAGTACCTGGTACTGCTGGATCTGAAAGACTGGCAGAAGGTATCATGGGCACGTGCAATAGACCTTTCATCATACGAGGTGATCTGGGTGGAGAACTATCCAGCCGGTTATGATGATTCACTTGAAGATGTAATTGATCATTTTATTACCAGCATGTCCGGAACTAAATGAAGATATTACAGTACCTGCATCAGGTAATCCAGGGGTACGCGTTACACGCTGCCCTTGCGGCTATACTGGCATTAACGCTTTTAACACCACAGCTGCACGCGAAACCTGTTGTGGCATTCGGGTATCTAACAAATACAACCGACAATCAGAATTATGATTATCTTGAGACTATATTCCCCAACTCATTCGCGTCATCTATTGAAGCAATTTTCTACAGTAATGTTCTCAAGCCCCACAGGGTAAACGAAATTCTCAAGGAAAAACATGACAGCTCACTTCAAAAGAATTACAGGCATGTGGAACTACCCGATGTTATTGACAAGTTGAATGCCGACCTCTTTATATATGGTAACTTTACACCCCTTGCGGGCAACCGCATTAAAATTGAACTGCATCTCTACGCCAGGGGCTCAAACGAGATATTCACTTTTACCAACATTGGCAAGATGGAAACCGAGATATTCAAGCTTGTTGACCGGATCACCCTCATAGTTGTTGATTTCATGGACGCTGATAACCTGTTTATGGCTCGCCCCATTAAGCCGGGTGAACATATTGGTATTATTACCAACCTTGAGGACCTCGAATTACACCACATGTACGCGGCCTTCATGGAAAATGGCCATCCTGTAATTTCTGTTCAGGGGAACGAGATCATTCGTCTCACCGAAGACCGTCACGTCAAGTTCATCGAAAATTTTAAATTTATCCGTACCGTGGACAATTCTTATGATACTATTACCGACTGGCGAAAAACAGAATTGTATTACGGGCCATGGGCTGGAATACGGTATAACAAGATACGAAATAAACTTAAGGACATATATTACACCTATGATGTACATTACCTCGACGTAAAATCAGGAATAATGGATAAGCTTTATAACGCGTATGGCCAGAAACTTGATGTTCTCTGTATTATCGGGTTTAATGAAGACAGGGATGAATGCTGGGTACGCGCAATTGACATGCGGGATAAACGCCTTATCTGGATGCAATCAAACGTAAAAACCGGGATGCTGAGCGCAAACCCGGTTAAAGATATCACCGATAAACTAATTGAACAGATGCACAAAGAACGGAAACAACCCTTCGAAAAATGAAGACCCTTCCCGCCTTCTATTCGTAATCGTCAAATAATCCTTTATTCTTTCCCCATACTGTTACCCGCACACCGGCATACACCTGCACCCCGGCTATGGTATCTTTTTCATAGTCTTTCTCATAAAAAGTTCGAAGATATCCGATCTCAACGAATGGACTTACCCTCTGGGAAAGAATATACTCCACCCCCGTATATATGCCGGCTGCCATCCCTGATTCTTTCTTGTTAATATGGTCAGGATCGGTAGTATCATCCCATTCTGTACTGGTTGATACGGAACCCAGTGCGATAGATGATTTCCAGAAAACAGGATAGCTGGAGAAACGATACGCGTATTCGATACCACCAAGAAATGCCTCCTGGTCGTGAGTTACCTCGTTGACAGTATCGGAGTCCTTTGTCATTCCGCTGGTATAAAATCTGAAAAACGCGGTAAGATCTGAAGTAACGGTAATACCCAGCGCGCTGCTAAGACCAATCTGATTCTCGGCGTCACCGGTCTGGTTGTACATACCACTGACGTCAATGTATATATCAGCCCATGCTGACGATACGAAAAAAAGTGAAATAGCAACTATCAATAATATCTTTTTCAATGTTACGTTCCTCCAGAATTATTGGTACATATAACCCGATAATACTACACTTCTGAATATTTGAAGTCAAGTAAAAACAAATTTCTCCGTATCGTTTTATTAACCGAAATATTGCGCGGAAAGTTCATGCCACTGTTGCTTCAACTCGTCGTCTATTTGTATGGCTCGCCCCGTGGCCAGGTCAATAATAACAAAAGTTACCTCTGCATCAATTACACGTTTATTATCATGCTTTTTATGTAAAACCTGGTTAAGAACAATACTCCTGTTACCAATTTTGTTCAGTGTTGTCTCAATTATCAGAACATCGCCAAGCACGGACGGGGCACGATAGTTTATATTTATATTAACCACGGCCAGGGATATACCTTTCCTGGCGAAGGAATCAAAGCTTATCCCCATCTGCTCCAGGTACGTCCACCTTGCTTCTTCCAGAAACTCCAGGTATCTTGCATTATTCACATGCCCGAATACATCCAGGTGATAGCCTCTTACTTTTATTTCGGTAATTGCACCCATTTAAGAACGCTCCAGTATTAGTAAGATATATATTTACAATGATTGAATCAAGTCACACTATAACAATCCGGAAATACATCAATTATATTTTCACTTCTTTTCGGTTTCCTGGGAATGAAAAACTGTTCTCAATATTAGCAACCCATGAAATCTAATTTCTCTAATTTTCTACCGCCCGCTTCGCTCGATGAACGCAGATGAACACGGATAATTAGTGAATAGTACAAAATATAAAACTTGAGACTCTTCATCAATACCCAATTAGTATCACGCGGAGGCGCGGGGAACGCGGAGAGTTCCGTGCCCTTCCTCCGCGTCTCCGCGCCTCCGCGTGATACCAGTTTAGCATGGTGAAATTAACCGTTGAAAAAA
>CAZVRB010000145.1:0-5974 GCA_964629365.1 uncultured Leptospiraceae bacterium | reverse complement strand
CTACACGTACTGACACACTCTTTCCCTACACGACGCTCTTCCGATCTTATCTGCTCCTGCACTTTCTGGCGCACCTGCGCGTATGCCCCGTCGGCGTCACCGGAGGCCATCTGTGCCAGGTCCTGTTCGTATTCACGCAGCCAGCCCAGGTTCTCGGTGGCCACACCCATGGCCCCTGATCCCATCACCACCAGCTCCCGCATGTTGGCGGTATACTCATCCCAGCTGTTACGCTGCACCTGTATGGTCTCTTCCAGCAGGGTGATGGCTTCCTGGTACTGCTGTCCGGTGGACAGGAAGGTGTCCTCCCATGCCTGGTAGCCGTCGCTTATCTTTTCATGTACCTCTTCAAGCCACCTGTCACGGGCCCTGCACAGCTTGTCATATCCCTCTTTCCATTTCTCTTCAGCTTCGTCGTAGCTTGCGAATGATCTCTTCTCCCAGGCAAGACGTTCGGCGATCAGCCGGTCTTCTGCCACCTTCCACGCGCAGATACCCGCCTGGATCACCGATTGCACTTCCCGGGTGTACTGACCCGGGTCTTCCACCAGGAGGGCCGCCTCAAGACCTTCGTCTATGTCAAGCCCCGCCATCAGCTCTTCAACCGTTTGGCCTGTCTGGTTAAGTATGTCTTCGGTGATCACCGCCGCCGACTCTGCCTCGCTCAATCGCCTGAGTGAATCGGTGTCCTGGTAATTCTCATACATGTACCGGTTGCGCTGACGCAGGTAGTAGATCTCAAGATCACGGCGGGCAAGCTCACGCATATCACGGGTGCGTTCTTCAATCCGGGAGGTGTAGACTTCCCTGAAATGTTCTGACCTGTGGGCGATATCATCAAGTGCCCCCTGGCGATTTGTTTCAATGAGTGAGAACACCTCCGCAAGTACCAGGCGAAGTTCTTCTCCCGCTGTCTCATCCCAGCGGCTGTACGCCCCGGCAAGTTCTTCTTCGGGTTCTGCCTCCATGGCAGCGTCAATCTCATCATGCAGCTCCTGGCGCTGTGCTTCGGGCACCACCATGTTCACCAGGTCGGCCAGAAGCCGGGCCGTTATGTTTTCCCCCTTTGCCTGCGCCGCCTGGGTTACCTGTATCTTCTGGTTTTCAAGCTGGCCGGCAAGCTCAGTTCGAACCTCGTTTTCATCTTCACCGGCCTCTGCCCGTGTGCGCACCTGCAGCTCCATCTCCGCCAGGGCTTCACGCTCCCAGTCGGCAACGGCGGCTTCAACTGCCGCCTCCATGAACAACTCCGCCTGCTCACCATCCTCAAAACGGGTGGCCGATTCCATGTAACGGTTCAGGGTTCGCTCACCGCTGCTCTGGTTGAAATCCTTGAACTGGAAATCACGGGCGTCTGCCGCCGTAACGGCACACATAACCGCGCACAGAATTATGGACAGTGCTGTTTTTCGCATTGCGTTCATGACAGTGCTCCTGGTGTTTTTATTTGTGATGGGTTGTGCCCGGCCTGCTGCCGGGTATTGATACAGGATAACCTGGTGAATTCTAAAGGTAGTTGCAATACGCTGATGATTTCCCGGGGTGACGAGGGTCTGGAATATGTTTCCCGTTGCCGGTAATAGAACCGTTCATACTGCAATGGTGTACACCGCAATGCCTCACATGGTAAAAAAGGTTGCGGGTGGCTGGCGTACCACCCGCAACCGTGACGGGCTGCACCCGCCTCAGGAGAGGCGTACCTGTTACTGATAATACCATTGCGTTTCAATGAGAAGAGGAAGCCGTAATGTCCGGTGGAATGCCTGATATTCCCTTTTTCGGGTATCTCATGCAGTAGCTGTTCTTCAATTTTCTGCAGCTTTACCTGTTCTCTTGTGTGGCTTTCCGCCGCGTGTACTGCCGCAATACACTGTGTCTTCTCACAATCCTTTTGCCCGGACGCATACAGGGGCGCTGTCACACATTGAGACAGTACCGCCGCTATCAAAAAGAGATATTTATATGTACAGCCGGGATTCATTTTCGTTACGTTTTCCTAATTTTTTCGAGATACACCTGCATGTGTGCCTCTACCCTCCTATACGTAAAAAATGGCCCCGACGTAAAAAAAAGTGCGGTTTTTTTAAAAAAAATTCAAAAGTTGAGAAGGGAGGACGAAAACGCCGTACCAGCAAATTAATGATTGCCATAAAATTTCACCCTCATTATAAAGACAAAACAACAGATACACCCAACCAGGAGAAACCCGATGAAAAGATTATTTGCTCTCATTATATCGATACTGCTGTGCACCTCTGTGGCCAGCGCCGCCAACACCCAGGTGATCATGAAAACCTCTATGGGCAGCATCACCATCGAGCTTTTCGACGACAAAGCACCTGTTACGGTGAAGAATTTCTTACGCTACGTAGACGAGGGATTTTATAACGGAACCATTTTCCACAGGGTCATTTCTAACTTCATGATACAGGGTGGAGGCATGGTGCCGGGGCTTCGGCAGAAGAAAACCCATAATCCCATACCCAACGAGGCCAATAACGGAATTCCCAACCAGAGGGGCACCCTGGCAATGGCACGCACCAATGCCCCCCACAGCGCCACCGCGCAGTTTTTTATCAACGTGACAAACAACACCTTTCTCAACTTTCGTGATACCAGCACCCGCGGTTACGGCTACTGCGTGTTCGGCAGGGTAATCCAGGGAATGGATGTGGTGGACAAGATCAGGGGGGTGAAGACCGGCAGCGTGGGTCCCTTTGGTGATGTGCCGGTTAAGGACGTGGTGATTATTTCGGTTAAGCGGAAATAGCTGAATGGCAAAATTCGCCCGCAGGGTACGCAGTACCCCGTACACCTACGGGGTACTGGGTTTCTCGTAATAAATAGTTTTTATTTCCCGGCGGCTTCCAACGTCCACCGCCACTTTTATTTCGTACCTGTTTTCTGAAACCCGTTTTGCTGATTCGACCTGGAAACCCGCTGGTTTTGTCAATATGTCGTATTCTTTTCCCATAACATACAGGCGGGTTTTACCGCCGATATGCCATCGTCCCTTGAAATTACCATCCCGTACTGCCTGGAAGGTCCAGATCTCATCATCACAGAAGAAATTCACACGGCGTGTTAAACTGGTATAGGGGCCGTACTGTGTACCGTTTATAATAAAAAAGTATTCCTGGTTGCTGGTTTCCTTGTCCCCTTTAAATGCCATGAAATAATAATGTGTTCCTGTAGGAGAGAAACCTGCTATACGGTAATTAATATAATCGTAGGGTCCGAACTTATTCGTATCGCCGGCATTTGTATAGACGAAGTATTTTTCTTTACCGGCATCGTCCTTTGTCTCACTTACAAAAAGCCATTTGTCTTTATTCTTCATGAGATCACTTACCCAGTCGAAGGGACCGTACTTTTTGTTTTCCAGGTTATAATGCCATTTCCCGTTTTCCTTGAATGGAAGATCGGTTCGCCTTTGTCCCCAGGCCGGTATTATCAAGGTGACCAGTACAAGAAGCAAAATAAGTTTTTTCATGAGTTGTTCCTTATCCTGTTTTGGTGGCACATCAAAATTTCATTATTAACAGCAAATTGTATATATGGTTTGCGGCAAAAAGTCAAGACGAATAGAGAATTAATACTTCAAGACCGTTAACGGTGTTTTATACATCCGGTTAACGGTCCTTGTATCTTAAATGTCACATCTATATCTCGTCTATTGAAAGTGGATACTTGGAAAGTTCCTCGCATCCATCTTTCGTGATAACAATTGGATTTTCGTACCTGAACCCGATGTTCTCTTCGGGACACGCGTACTGCATGGCACAGATGAGCAATTCCCCTTCACTGTACACATGGTCCGGGTTAGTCCAGTATGGGAAGGGACCATCATTCATACCAATACGCCATTCGTCACCCATCAAACCGATGCCGTGTTCAAAACCCGGCACCATGTAGTCTGAATACCCCCCTTCATCGGCCAGTCCTATCATATCTTCTGCCAGGGATGAGGGTGTGATGCCGGGTTTATACGCTTTAAGTGTTTGCCGGACAATGTCCAGAAAATTGTTCGCATGCCACCACTGCCTGTCTGTAACTGGCCCGATGAGGTAATTGTGTGAATGGTCACCCAGCCCCAGCTTGAACATGGCATGGATGTCCACCATCAACGGTTCACCTGCCGCAAGCTCTTTTCTGCCTGCCGGTGTACAGGCCCCCCCGGCCAGGCCGGTTCGGTATCCGCTGGCTATTTCATTTCCCCCGGTGAACGACCATTCCCATTCACTTCCCGCTTTTCTCATGGCATAGCCGGCAAGACCGGCAATCTCTGTCTCGGTCATCCCTTTCCAGCCACCGTCTTTAATTGCCTCGTACACCGCCTTGTGTCCTTCATCAACAATACGGGAGGCTTCCCTGAAACGGTTTATTGTTCCCTGGTCTTTGATAAGGGAAAGCCTGTCAACTATATGGTGCGCGTTAACAAGGGAAGCTTCGGGCATGGCCTCTTCAAACTGCTGGTACTCGTAATGTGTAAGATTGCCCTCGGGCAGGTAATTGGACATGCCGCTCTCTATACCTACCCTTCCCTTATTGCCCGGCAGGTGATCGAGAATAAAATCCGCGATCTGGGCAACCTGGTCCTGTCCTCCCATGGGTGCGAACCCCATCACATGGTCTTCGTCAAGCCACGAATCATCCGCCACCCGTGCCGCGTCGATAACGAATGTAAATGCCGTGGGCAGTCCTTCTGAAGGGATCACCACGAAGCTTCTCCAGGGACAGAAGGCGTCAAGTGTCCACGAAAGTGTTCGCAGCCGTGATCCCAGGTATACATCTATTTTTTCCTGCTGCATTAATTCCTGGATGCGCTTTATCCGTCCCGGAAAATCGATATAGTATGGATCTTTTTGAGCTGTCATAATCTTCTCCTTAGTATTCTGCTGGTATGGTTGATATTACCCTGTTTAACCGGTCAGCCACAGAGGCAAGCTTGAGTGCCTTTACCATGTTTCCCTTTAACTTCAGCTTACCTGTCATCAGGGCCTTCTGGGAACTCAGTTCGGCCCTTGAGATCTGCGCGAAGGTATCGTAGTCACCTGTAATCCTGTACTCTGCCTCCGGAGGCTCTCCCTCTCCCACAAGCAGATCAACAAGCTCCCCGTCGTTAAAATTAAAAAAGAGATACCTCTCCTTCCCGTCAGGACAATTCTTGTAGATGTTTGACATGGATGAGGTTATCTTGTTCATTCTTTCGGGTGATAGATCGGCACGTATTCTCTTCTCAGCCTCATCCCGCCATTCATTGCTCAAATACGTCATTGTTGATGCCATACGCGTTCTCCTTTTTTTAAAATAGAAGTCCTTTCATAACAAGCTCAAGGGTGTCTTCAAACATCTGGTGTACTTTTTCTCCTTCCTGCCGTATATACGTGCGTATGATGAACATCTTATAAATGGAAAAAATAACCTCCGCGATCCTTTCAACTTCTACGTGCCTGAACACCCCTTCCTCTATTCCAAGTCGTAATACCTGCTGTATCATTGCAACCGACGCGCTGTTGATATCTGCGTAAGGATCATGATCTGCAAACATGGGAAATATATCTGGATCATGTATTAGTATTTCACGAAGATGATCATCTTCGGTCAGGTACTCTACTGCCTTGTGACACAATACTTGAAATTGCCCCTGCGCTCCGGATTCTTCACGTACCGCTTCTGCAACCTTTCCCTGCCAGCGCAGAAGGGCCCAGGCAACTGAACGGTAATACAGGTCTTTCTTGTCCTTCGCGTACAGGTAGAGGTTTCCCTTGGTCATCCCAAGCTCTCCCGCGATATCTTCTACGGTAGTTTTCTTAAAACCATACCTGGCAAACATCTTGAGGGAAGCCAGGAGTACCTTTTCACGTTTCTCGTCTTTTTCCATATATACTCTCTCAATGAACGTTTTAACTATTTGTTCATTTGTTCATTGTGCGTTTGTTTTGTCAACTTTTATTATTTGGGATGTAGAAAT